>JAPMTX010000101.1 GCA_026552855.1 Candidatus Methanoperedens sp.
GTGGGAAAAGTTATATTATCGATCTCCCCTGTTGATTCGTTTACTTGCGGAGCGACTGGCAGAGCAGTATAGCTATGTACTTATCGATTCTCGTACAGGTTACACCGATATTAGCGGCATCTGCACTATGCTGATGCCACAGAAGCTTGTTATAGTATTCACACCAAGTCGCCAAAGTTATATAGGAATAGAAGATTTGATACGGCGAGCGACTATGTATCGCAGACAGTCGGATGATTTACGTCCTCTTCTTGTCTTTCCCCTTCCCTCACGCATTGAGTCCTCAAGGGATGACCTTCGTGCTATCTGGCGTAAAGGAAGCGCAGATAAGGGTAAAGGAGGTGCAGATAAGGGTAAAAAGGGTAAAGGAGGTGCAGATAAGGGTAAAAAGGGTAAAGGAGGTGCAGATAAGGGTAAAAAGGGTAAAGGAGGTGCAGATAAGGTTATCGAAGGCTATCAGCCGCTATTTGAAAAAATTTTTAATGAAGTGTATGAGCTTAGCGAGTGCAACCTTGAAGATTATTTCGAGGAAGTGCAGATTCAACAAAGCCCAAACTATGCTTATGGGGAAGAGATTGCCGTTGAAGTTGAGGAGACTATGGATAGGTTCTCCCTTACACAAAGCTATAAGGCTTTTACCGAGTGGCTTGTGAATTCTGCTGCGCCCTGGCAGAGAATAAAAGACTATAAGAAAGGAGACATTTTTCTCAGTTATGCGAGCTCAGATCGGGCAAAGGCAGAGGTCTTTGTAGATGCACTTGAGAGACAAGGTTTTTCGTTATGGTGGGACCGGAATATTCTTTCTGGTGCAACATTTGATAAGATCACTGAGAAGGCATTAGAAGATGCAAAATGTATGATAGTTCTATGGTCTAAAGGATCTGAGAAATCATGGCGGGTACTAGCCGAAGCAGGTGTGGGCGACAACAAAGGAATTCTCATCCCGGTTTTGATAGAGGATGGTGTGAAAATTCCCCTTGATTTCAGGCGGATCCCTGCAATACGATTCATAGATTGGCAAGGAACTTTGTCTCATCCAGAGTTTAACTTGGTACTCGAATCTGTGGCAAAAATTCTGGGTCGTCCCACGGCAGCGAAAAGGGAAGAAATATCGCCCCAGATTAAATTTGCAAGAGAAAGAATAGAAAAAGAAAAAGATGCTCTTATTAATCTATTAAGGGAGGGGAGAGTAGAAGAATTTAACAGGTTCAGGTCCTTTAATCCGGAAGCAAAAATAGATTGGGAAGCTTTTTCTGGCTTAGACCTTTCCGAAATTCATCTTTCAGGTGCAAACCTTTCTTTGGCAGATCTTTCTAAGGTAAAACTTATAAAGGCAAATCTTTCAGGTGCAGACCTTTCTTTGGCAAAACTTGCAGAATCAGATTTCTCAGGTGCAGACCTCTCCAAAGTAACACTCTTAAAGGCGAATCTTTCAGGTGTAAACCTCTCAGGGGCAAATCTCTCAGGTGCAGACCTCTCAAAAGCAAATCTCTCAAGGGCAAATCTTTCAGGTGCAGATCTTTCAGGTGCGAATTTCTCAGGCGTAGATCTCTCGGAGGCGAATATCTCAGGTGCAAAAGTTACTGGGATAAAACTCTCTTATGCAAACCTTAGAGGAGCAAATCTTTCAGGTGCAGACCTCTCTCAGACAGACCTCTCCACGGCAGACCTGATACAGGTAGATTTCTCAGGAGCAAATCTTACAGGCTCTAAACTCAATTTAAAAGACCTCTCTAAGGCAAAATTTATTGGTGCAAACCTCACAGGAGTAGCCCTTAGCGGAGCAAATCTCACCGGGGCAGACCTCTCAAAAGCAAACCTCAAAGAGGCATTACTTCTTTGGGCAAACCTGACTGGAGTAAAGCTTATCGGGGCAGATCTATCTCAGACAAACCTTCATGGGGCGTTACTTCTCTGGGCAAACCTGACTGGAGTAAAGCTTATTGGAGCGGATCTCTCTATGACAGATCTATCTGATGCAAACCTAAAAGAGGCGGATCTCTCTGGAATAAACTTCTCTCATTCTCTTGCAAAACCCACGAGCCTTATTAGAGCAGATCTCTCTAAGGCAAAACTCGTAGGGGCAAACCTTTCTGAATTATATAATCTTAATAAAACGAAACTTGCTGGTGCAGACCTCTCTAAGGCAAAACTTTCATGGTCAAACCTCTCTAATTCAAACCTCTCTAAGGCAAAACTCACTTACGCAGATCTACGTGGAGCAAGACTCGATGGAGCGAAACTTATTGATGCTGACCTAGTTGGGGCGGACCTCCGTTCAGCAAAACTTATTGGGACTGCCCTCACTGGAGCAGACCTACGTGGAGCAAACCTTTCTGGTATTGTAAGACTTATAGAAGCCGCAACAGAAGGTGTAAATGTCAATGGTGATACGAAGGCTGAAAAGATAATGCTGGTTAAAGAGGAAGACAGTAAAGATGAATCTAAAATAAAGGAAGCTTTAGAAACTATTGATAAAGGTTTAAGGGAGATAATAGCGAGGGATAACGTAGATTTGAGAATAATATTAGAAAAAGAAAGAGAGGGAAACAAAGAAATTTTAACCGCTCCTGCTCTTATTAGACTGTTAAGGGAAGGGAAAATAGAAGAGTTCAATAAGCTCCGTTCGGAGAACACAGAATACACTATAAACTTTCATGGGGAAGACCTATCTAAGTTCTATCTCTTTGGGGTAGATTTCTCAGGTGCAAATCTGATTGGAGTAGATTTCTCAGAGGCAAATTTATCCAAAGCAAACCTCTCAGGCGCATCACTCATTGGAGCAAACCTTTTTAGGGCGGATTTTTCTGGTGCAAGCCTCTCTAAGGCAAATCTCTCCAGGACAAATCTCTCTGATGCTTATTTCTATAAGGCAAACCTATCTGATACGGACCTCAATGGGGCAGATCTATCGGGAGCGAACCTATCTGAATCAGATCTCTCTAATGCAAACCTTTCTGAAGCAAATCTAAAAGGAACAAAACTCGCCGGAGCAAACATTTCTAATGCAGTCCTTTTTAAGGCAGTCCTTATTGGGGTTGATCTTACTGGAGCAAAAACACTCTACAGTGCAAATCTTTCTGAGGCTAACCTTTCAGATGCAATCCTTAATAAAGCAAATCTTAAAGAAGTAGACTTCACTAATATAAAAATCTCTGGAGCAAAATTTAATGAGGCAAAACTGCAGGGGGCAAAATTTAGCAACTTAGACCTTTCAAAAGAAGACTTCACTAAAGCTAATCTCGTTGGGGCAAAATTTTTCAGGACAAATCTCTCTGAAGCAAATCTCACAGATGCTAACCTATCTGAAGCAAATCTTTCAGATGCAATCCTCATAGGCGCGGATCTCTCTGGAGCAAATATTTCTGGGGCGACCATTAGCAGTGCAAATTTATCAGAGACAGTTTTTATTAGTGTAAAAACGGCACGTGTAGTTGTTAATGAAGACATTATAACCAAAAATATAATTTTAATCAAAAATAAAGACCGCAAATCCAACGAGGTGAAAAGAGCCTTAGATGATATTGACGAAGCCTTAAGAAATATAATTTTGAAGGATAACAAAGATCTAAAGCAAATATATCAACCGTATTTTTACGGAAAGAAAATTGCTAAAAGTTAATACTTGATAAAATGCCGGTATGCAGTGACTGCAAGTTCTACAAGCTTCGATTAAGGGAATACAGATAAACACAGATGTGAAGCTCTGAATCTGCGTTCATCTGCGTTAAAATTCTTCAAAAGCTGCTATTTCCCCTTAAGGTACTCATCTATCGCCCTTGCCGCCTTCTTTCCCGCGCCCATTGCGCTTATCACAGTGGCAGAGCCGGTGACCGCATCGCCGCCGGCGTATACGCCCTCTTTGGTGGTCGCGCCGTCCTCTTTTGCTACTATCGTGCCATGCTTTGAGACCTCAAGCCCCTTGGTCGTGCGCGGCACAAGAGGATTTGGTGACGTCCCTATGGCGATTACCACCACATCAGCCTCGATCTTGTGCTCTGTTCCGGGGGTCGGCGCAGGTTTGCACCTTCCGGATTCGTCAGGCTCGCACAGGTGCATGTTGATGCATTCAATATGAGTAACCCAGTTCTTCCCGTCGCCGATAACCCTGATGGGGTTTGTGAGAAGCCTGAACCTGATACCCTCTTCCTTGGCGTGCTCTATCTCCTCGGCGCGCGCTGGCATCTCTTCCTCCCCGCGCCTGTAAACTATATTGACCTCATCCGCGCCCAGGCGCAGGGCGCACCTTGCTGAGTCCATAGCCACATTGCCTCCGCCCACCACGACCACGCGCTTCCCTTTCTTTATTGGCGTGTCGTATTCTGGGAATTTGTAGGACTTCATGAGGTTTACGCGTGTCAAGAACTCGTTGGCTGAGTAAACGCCGTTCAGGTTCTCGCCGTCAATGTTCAGGAAAACCGGCAAGCCTGCCCCGGTTCCCAGGAACACGGCATCGAATTCTGAAAGCAGCTCGTCCACAGTATCTATCTTACCGATAACAGAATCAAGAAATATGTTCACACCGAGCTTTTTCACGAACTCGACCTCGGCGCGCACTATCTCTTTCGGAAGCCTGAATTCCGGGATTCCGTAGATGAGGACGCCGCCTGCTTCGTGCAGCGCCTCGAATACTGTTACCGAGTGTCCCATTTTCGCAAGGTCTGCGGCTGCTGTTAATCCGGCAGGTCCTGAGCCCACTACAGCAACTTTTTTTCCTGTAGGTTCAGGCAGATTTGGAGTTTCCGCTCCTCTCTTGCGCTCGTAATCGGCAAGGAAGCGCTCAAGCCTTCCTATCGAGACTGAAGCTCCTTTTTTGCTCAGTACACAGGCTTGCTCGCACTGCGTCTCCTGGGGGCATACGCGCCCGCAGATGGCCGGGAGCGCGTTATCGACCTTGATCTCTTTTATCGCTTTATCAAAACCGCCTTCTGCCACGTACTTCAGAAAATTCGGTATCTTCACTTCAACAGGGCAGCCTTTCATGCACGATGGCTTCTTGCACTGGAGGCACCGCTTCGCCTCTTCAACAGCCTGCTCCTGCGTAAAGCCCAGAGCCACTTCGTTGAAGTTGGATCTTCTTACTGCAGGGTCCTGCACCGGCATCTTCTGGCGCTCTAACATGTGCATCCCTCCCTCTCGCATTTATACTTTTCAGCAGCAAGCTTCTCCTCGGGCTGGTACATAGCCAGGCGGTTCATAAGCAATGTGAAATCCACGAGGTGCGCATCGAACTCAGGTCCGTCCACGCAGGCGAACTTGGTCTCGTTGCCCACAAGAACGCGGCATGCGCCGCACATCCCCGTGCCGTCTACCATGATGGAGTTCAGGCTGACTATCGTTTTTACGTTGAACGGTCGGGTGACGCCCGCGACCGAACGCATCATCACAGGCGGACCGATGGCTATGACCCTGT
Source organism: Candidatus Methanoperedens sp. (assembly GCA_026552855.1). Classification (GTDB taxonomy): domain Archaea; phylum Halobacteriota; class Methanosarcinia; order Methanosarcinales; family Methanoperedenaceae; genus Methanoperedens. The sequence goes on from JAPMTX010000101.1 coordinate 5,414, forward strand.
CGATTTTCGTCCCGCCCTCAAGCAGCTTCTTGACTATATCGGTCACAAAGCCGTGGTGACCTTTCGTACCATCATCAGTGGTGATATATAATTCATCGCTCACTTCCCGCATCCTGTCTTCCCACAGGAGAAGGCTGGCGCTTCTTGCACCGATGATCGAAAGTACTTTGTTCCCTGCTTCCTTGAAAGCCCGCGCCTGCGGGAATACGGGTGCAACCCCGACGCCGCCCCCGACCAGCAGTACGGTTCCTTCATTCTCTATATGCGCAGGGTTACCAAGAGGTCCGATAAAATCCCGCAGTTCGTCACCCGCGCTCAGGGATGCCAGTTGCATAGTGGTCTTTCCCACTACCTGGAATATCATGGTTATAGTCCCTTTTCCCCTGTCAAAATCCGCAATGGTGAGCGGTATCCGCTCCCCTGTCTCACCTGTTCTCAGTATGACGAATTGTCCCGGCTGTGCTCTTCTGGCTATACGAGGAGCGCTTATGTCCATCAAATGTATTGTAGGAATAAGCTCCTGTTTCTTTAAGATTTCAAATGGCATATATCTCCTTCTGGCTCTATAAACGAACTTTTAAACAAAAAGTTATTGTTTAGCTTTTGTTTAATTTTTTTGCTGTTTATCTTTATGCCTATATATACCCTGTATCTATTAGGCTTTTCTTTTCCGCCGATGTGCTGTTCCAAACCTTACCAGAGCAGCCTCAAAATCAGAGAAGCGGTAGGGAAGGTTTGCATGTTCCCAGAGCCGTTCAAGTTCAAGGAGTATTTTTCTTTTTTCCCCGCTGCTTCCGCCTGCAGATTCAATCAATCCAAGGTATCGGGCTGCAGCAATAACAAGGTCACCGGGAAACGGATCTGCTTTTTGCCAAATCCCTCTTAGCTCCCGCAGGAATATATTCACAGTTACCGGACCCACGCCTTTGAACTCCATGAGCTTTAGCTCCAGGTCGCGTGGATTGCGGGCTTCTTCATGAAGTCGGTTCAGGTCGCCGCCGTATCTGTTAATCAGCATCTCCGCTATCCCCAGCAGTTTTGTTGCTGTCTTGAAATCGTAGCGCGCGTACCCGCCTGCGTCCAGTATCCTCACAAGCCCGTCCCAGCCTGTTCTCTGGATTGCATCGGGGGAAAGTACGCCATGTTTTTCGAACTCCTGGTATGTTCGCACAGCCGCATCCTGTCTTATCCTTGCTCCAAAAAGGATGGAGGCGAGGAACCACTTGAATATCTCTTCGGAGCTGCCAGAATCTATATCAATGCCAAGATTTGAGGAGAATCTGCCGCCCCGTTCCTCCATGAGCCTTTTGAGTACCTCTTTTCTATCCACTGGACTGCTCATGATGTATTATAGGGTCTTGGATATCAAAAAACCAATAGATATATATCGAAAATGTTGTAATTAAAAAATTAGGAGGTATATAAGCAAATGAAAAGGAACTCTACCACGACACGACCCTGTCGTACTCGAACAGCATCTCCACTATCCTGCCATACCCCACTTTCTCATGCCTCGTAACTCCTCTCGCCTCCGCATCACCAGCCGCAGCAAAAGTCGTAAGCCCAGGCGAAACGTACACCGCATCGTGCATCAGCAGTACCGCCACTTCGTTGTCCCTGCTCTGTGCCTTCGCTATCTCCAGGGGGGTCGTATCGTTGGGGTTCCGTATGATATGCAGTATCCTCATAACTAAAATGGTATCACGATATCAGATTCCGTTATTGTTCTCACTATCTCTTCGCGCTCTGCCGGCTTTACATTGGCAAGTAGGCTCTTTATTCCCCTTCTCTCCAGCGAGGGCTTATCCGCAAGCATGGCGCATCCAAGCATCGAAAGCGCCTCGAACTCCTTCTTCGGCGGCTGGATATTGACCAGTTCAGATTTGATGGGAGTTGCGGTGTAAACGCCGTCGTCCATGAAAATGACCGTGACCTTATCCTCGCGCAGTGTCAAGCCCACGCTCATCCGTAGCGCCTCGGCGTTCCTCCTCGTGTTCAGCGGGAGGTTCCTTACTATCACTGCTATTTTTTTCATGCCTCACCCGAAGGATATGAACCTGTCTACGTCGTTCGCTATGCATGCATGGTCGTACTGGCTCCCGAACAGTATGCCCTCCACCCTGCCTATCTTTCGCTGCTCCACGTTCAGCGCGCACACAGCTATGTTCACGCCCTTCCCGGAAAGCTCTGCGAATTCTTTCTTATGGATGTTGTACACGCCGTCGTACATCAAAAAAATGGAGACCTCATGACCCTGCTCGCGCGCTGCCCTGCTTATGGCGATAACAGTACTGGTGTTCTCG
>JAPMTX010000120.1 GCA_026552855.1 Candidatus Methanoperedens sp.
ATTATACATTCAAAAAGAACAATTAAAATATAGAGGGTATTTACCGAGTAACTCATCTGAAACCCATTTTGGATGTCGTCTAACGTGTTTGAACGGGGATAGATTTTTCATACGAACTAATCGTAATAAGCTATTAAGTTAATTTTATTACGTATCAGGAGATATATTCAGTATAGAGAATGGCGGATAATATGGTACACCGCTTAATCAGAGGGATGAGATATGGATCAAAATGAGAGCCAGGTGGCACCACCCGGACTTGCACCAAGAGTTGCGGTATCAATAATTGTTTTCTTTGGCGGGTTGATCTTTGCAATAATTTACGTTGCATTCTATGCTTCGTCGTTCAGTCTTTTTCAAAAAATCGCCGTTATTCTGGTTACCCTGCTCGTGGTAATAGCGATACTTGGAGTAATGTGGGCTTCATGGGGCATGAAATTCGGCAAGGATTGGAAAGAAAAGTTTGGTGAATAAACAAACCTGTTTTAAGAGGAAGAATCCACCTGTAAACTTACCGCGTATAGTTAAATGTTCTCGTTCTGATAGATCCCCGAATAGCCCTTCTGCACCTCATCATCCAGCCTGAAAAATAACAATTGTAGCATCCGCGCGTTCTTTTTAAGCTTAAAACCCTTCTCGTTATGCACCACAAGAAGGCTCTCGCTCCTTCCGCAGTACCCCGCATCCCACACCGCGGTCTCGACCGTCGCGCCGCACCGCAGCAGGCTTGAGCGCGGTTTTGCAATTGCAGCTATGTTCTTCGGAATGTTCACGATCTCGTTGAATATTATCTTGTAGCTTCCCCTGGGCAGGTGCGCCCATCCGTCGCTGTCGAATTCGATGTTCCTTGTTGCAGGGAGTTTACGCTCTGAGTTGTCGAACGCTATGGCGCCAGTGCCCTCGTGCATCTCTATGCGCAGGAGCGTCAGTTCAATGCCGTTGGGCTGGACCTGTACCTGCGGGTCTATCATCTGTTCGACAAGCGGCGGGTCTTTATTGAGAAGGGAGATCAGTTCATCGTAGGATAACATGCGCTTAAAGATAAAGCGTATCTGGCATAAACATTGCCCAAAGGCAAATATTAATCTAAATTAAGGATAATGATTGTGTAATTTTACCTCATAACCAACCAGTTAAAATCATCTGAACTGGATTGTGATAAAAATGACCACTATCGAACTTTATTATTCGGACACATGCCGTGACTGCCACCAGTTGAGGACACTTCTAATGCAGGTAGTGCCTAAAAGCATCAAATTCAAGGAGATCAATATTTCATATCCTGAAGGGCAGCGGCGCGCCAGCGAGCTTAACATTATGTCGGTGCCCACGATAGCCATAGACGGAGAGGTAGTATTTGTGGGAAGGACATCCAAAGAGGAGCTTATAAGAGAGATCAATCTAAGAAAATAGATCAAAAGCGAGGGTGCAAACAGCATCGGCGTTTTATATCTCAAATTATAGGGAGTGTAAAGAATTTTGCTGAAACTTCTATAAACTAAAACAAATATTATAGGAGTCGAGAGAAATGGCAGAATTATTTACACAAGAACAAGCAAGGGCATGGCTTAGGAAAAACA
>JAPMTX010000171.1 GCA_026552855.1 Candidatus Methanoperedens sp.
TGTTTTTCCTAAGCCATGCCCTTGCTTGTTCTTGTGTAAATAATTCTGCCATTTCTCTCGACTCCTATAATATTTGTTTTAGTTTATAGAAGTTTCAGCAAAATTCTTTACACTCCCTAAGTTTACATTTCTGATTACAGCGATTCAAAGAGTTTTTTCCTGTCATGGCTGTCTTTGCATTTCACGGTATCTCCGCTTTCAGCCTCACTGATCCCTTTTTTAATACTCGCCATGAATTCAGGATCACTATAAATTAACAAATCATCTTTTAACATCTCAAGCTCTTCCTTTCTTTTTTCAAGTTTATTTATAAAATCCTCAAAATCGGATATAAGATCAAGCAGTACGTTTTTATGGGTTGTGTTCATCTCAGCCATTTTATCACTTATTATTAGATTAACCATCATACACTCAAATATTTGTGAGAAAAAGATAAACAGTATCAGAAACTTAAATATTTACGGACTGCCTCTTTCACTCTATCTGCCTCTAAATCAACATCCATTTTAATAGTCATAATATATTACTCACTTCAAAGCCCTGCACAGCAAAGTTTTAAGTAGAGTTCCGGGTATTTTAGAGTTATGGCAACCCTCGCGGATGTTCTGAAGGCTATAAAAGAGCTAATTACAGTTACTGAAAAAGTCAGAGAAAATACCGAAGAGATTAAAGAACTAAAGAAAGAAATAATAAATCTCAGAAAAGATATGGAAAAGGGATTTAGTGATTCTAAAGATGAGTTTAGAGCTTTCCGCGAAGAATCCCGCTTGAGTGATTCAGAATTTAGAGGGGATATTAAGGCAATCCTGAACAGACTTGATACGAAAGAGGAAGTAGCAGCCCTTAAAGTTCAATTAGCCGAACACATAGCAGCCTGCGAAAAAGCAAAGGCATAGATTTACTATGTTTCATCCTGCCATATTAAGAAATTTCCATTTTTACCATACATAGCTTTCACCATGATGTAGGAGGCATTTTTAATTTTAATAAGGAAATTATATCGCTGCACTTGCTACTGTACTTTTCATTTCCTTTCGTCTCGCTAATGAAAACATTTGAATCCAGAGTCAGAAACTTAAACATCATTAGCCCCTTACATGCCGCCTCATCGCTCTAACTTCTTCAACAGCAGATAATTTACCTTTCCACTGATTTCTGATATCGCCTGACGATTTTAAATATTCACGGATTGCTTCCTTCACTCTATCTGCCTCTAAAGCAAACTCATAAGGTGCCTTGGTTTTTTCAAGTTTAGACACTTTGTCCTCAAGAGTATCAACTTTTCTGGCTATAGCCTCTAAATCAACGTCCATTTTAATCGCCATAATACATATACTCACTTCTTATAATAATCCTTCGGCGTAAGTTTGTAAAGGTTATCTCAGCAGTGGGGTCGTGAGAAGCAGCCGCAAGAACTCGTGTATATACTGGGAAATCGGCAGCATCATCGAAACGCCCCGGTCATATGCTTCTCCCCTGCCGAGAATATCTGACATGAACACCCAGGAAAATGAAAGGGAAAGGCAAACAGAAATAACGTATTTTAAGTAATTTTCTTTATTGGACTCATTATGAACGAAGGTAAAAACGATGATCAGTAAAACATATAACAAGCCCGTTGATTTGATCAACAATATGATACTTGAAAAACCAGGCTGCAAAAACATATACGAGAGCAGGATAAGAGAAAAAAGCGTTAAATATGAGCTGGCAAAAAACAAAGAAAATATTTCACCAAGATTGACCTCAACGTATGACGGGAACATGGCATTCAGAGACCTGACAGCCCAATAAATAAGCGGTATATAAAATATGGCAAAGTACCTGTAATCGTATGAAAATCCATCGCTGTGCTTATAATTAAACGGCATATAGAACACAAAAACCAGGATAAACATCAATATGAAAAGTATATCCATTAACCCAAGCCCAGTCCCTATCGCTTTTAAAAAAGATCCCCCCTGCAGTTTACACGTTCTCCTCAGCTTTGAAAGAAATATTATTGAGATGGGAAGGATTATGGAAAGCAGTGGATTGATCTGGAATATGGACGATTTTACAGGTACCTCCGGGATGTAGAATATCCTGAAGATGCTCTTTGTTACTGCCTCCAGTCCCAGCTTGCTCCAGTAATTATCAAAATAAACAGGGATTATCCTGAGAGTTTTTAATATACTCATAGAATAATCCGAAACAGCTAAAATCCCTGTTTTAATATCCTTTTCAACCAGGGGTGTAGCTACTGTTATTTCAGCTTGCGGACCGTAGCCCAAAAAGAAAACCGGATTACCGATTACAAGATAATTGTTTATAAAATACGGCAATAAAGCGATAACCATTATAACAAAAATCTTTACCGAGTAATTGAAAAAAGATCTCGCCTGCCGGAACCGCATCCCTTTGAGAGGCTCTTTAAAGAAACCCTTCACAAAAAATATATCAACGAAGTACAGAGAAAAAAACAGAGGCAGCGCATCGAATACACGCCCCCATGCAATAATCCCGGATAAACCGTATGCAGTGTATACAAATCCTGGATTGCGTAGCGTTAAATAATTATAAAAAAAGAAAAAACTTGCTAAAGAAAGAAATATAGATAACGCATGTTCTTTCACACCGACTCCCCAGAAGGAGTAGGGGGTTGCAAAAAGAAATACGATAGCTGCAAAAAGCCCTGAGTTCTCATTGAACATCGCCCTGAACAACTGGTATATCAATACTACACCGGCAGACGTTATGAGAATGTTAAAGAATTGTATTGATATCAACTCGCCCCATGCATCGAACGGGATCGGCTTATACAAAAAGAGGTTCAAGCCAAGTATAAAGAACGAGATAACTATACAAAATTTTAGTATGTTGCCATTATTAAATTTTCTGGCGAGAGAGTATCCTAACAATATTATGAGTAGTGACCAGAAAAGAGCAAAAAACATAGCGATCTCTATAAAAAAAGAGATAAAATACAGAATAAGATAAAAAGGCATTGCGAATATCGGAACAGCATGTGAATATACAGAATATGTAGCCCCATCCTTTTCGAAAGACCATGCTGCACCAAGCGGTATTTTTATCCTGTCAAGGGAAAGAGAGCCGTATTCAAGGTTAACAAGCTGGTTTACCAGCGGTTTTTCATCCTGCAAAAAGATGTGGATATCCCACATCGAAATCAGAAAAATAAGAGCAGTGAGGAACAGGATAACAGACCAGTTATCCGGGGTAAAAATCTTATTTTCGGCGTTCTTATCGACCATGCATTATCCAATTACTCCATAGCCTGGCATCCGTAACTCTCTAACCGCATGCATATAAGATCCCCTCCTGTGTGCCCACATAAACGGCTCCGCCCAGCAATATCGGAGAAGCCCTGATTGTACCGTTAGTGGCACATATACCTTCTACCCTGCCGTCTGACCTGTTAAGCCTGAACAGGCTGCCGTTCAAAGTACCCGTGAAAACCGAATCCCCTTTAACGGCTGGCTGGGCATATACAGGGTAAAGCTGTTCCGATTTCCATATGCGCTCTCCTGTGCTCGCGTTCAGTGCGTACACCTTCCCGTCATAGGAGGCGGCATAGATCGTGTTATCAGCCAGCACCGGAGATGCATCCACAAAATAACCTGTTTCGTATTTCCACCGCTGTTCCCCGGTTGCAGCATCCAGCGCATTGACCGCACCGCTCCTGTCCCCAAAGTAGATTGTATCTCCTGCCGCCATCGGCGCAGACCAGATATCATCATCCCATGTCTTTTTCCATCTCAGAGTCCCGTCCGTTTTATCCAGGGCATATACTGTTCCGTTGTAAGATACTGCGATCAGCTTATTGCCCGCGATGACAGGTCTTGATATGATAGGTTCGTCTGCAGTGAACCTCCATTTTATGGCTCTGCTTGAGAGATCGACTGCATTCATTATTTTGGTAGTGCCGACAAAGAGCATGCTGCCGTCAGCCTGTACAGGAAGAGCCGGCACGAAGCCTGACGGGTCGCCCTGGAAAGATATCTCTGTGATGCTGCCGTCATTTGTATCTATGGAATATATCCTTGCAGATAAGCCCTGTCTCGTTGCTGCATACAGCTTATCCCCTATAAGCTCAGAGGATGCAAGTTTGTTCGGGAATTCTTTTTTCCATGCGAGAGATCTGTTATCAGTATCTATAGCATAGATTTTTTTATCAGAAGTTGCATATATAAGATTATTTCTAACAGCCAGGTTGAATATCTGCTCCCCGATCTCATAGCTCCACGTTATATTCATTTTCTGCGGAGCCGGTCTTACTGTTCTGTTATACCTTTTATCCCCGGATTCGCCCCCCACATATCCAGTATCTATCGAATCCCCCCTCATGACCTGCTGGTTGCTGACCCTGATGCTCCTGGCAGGTAATCCGTTCACCGAGAGGGTGTAGTTCCCGTCCGGACCTGTACCATAGGGTGTGCCCTCTGTAGCATAGGGAACCACGAGCGTAAAATTTCCCCTCGCATCTGCCTCTATCCTGTTAATGTAATTAAATGTCCTGTTCCTGTTAGTGCTTACAGGGACAGATATGTTAAGTCTCGCCCCTGGCTGGGCTTTTCCCTTTATTTTTGCGCCCGGGACGTACTCAAAGATCTTTATTTTTTTTAATCCGGTCTTATTCAGCCAGGTAGTATTCGATTCGTAAACAAGCCTGTAACGGGATAACGCTTTTGCATCCGATTTTAACGGATTCTCAACGGAAGAGCCGTCCAGCAGGAATAACCTTGCGTAGACAGTGTTATAGTAGTTATCGTTCAGCAGGTCGGCACTGGCAGTATAATCCGGGGTCGGTACCTCAAAAGAGTAGTAATAATCTGACTCGTTTTTTCCTGCTACTTTAAGGACGCTTCCAAATTTGCCATGAACAAAATCCTTATAGCCGAACCCCGTATCGCTGTCAAGGATGACGTATCTTGTTTTTCTCCCGTCAAGTATCCCGTTAGCAGCTTGTTCAGTATCTGCTGCCAGATACTCATCTGCAGTTGAAGCGCCTGCCTGGAAATTGTTCGCGACCACAGGACGCCGGGCTCTGTATTCTATCCAGTTCCCGTAGTCCCACATCGCCATAACGCTGTACTCAGGCTTCTCTTTCGGGTCATCGTAATAACTCGTAGCCGGCGTATTATTTTGCATCCAGAGCAGGGATTCCTGCCAGTCATCCATTATTGCCGGCGCCTCTGCCGATGTGGTGTACCCCTGGTAAGCCGTAAGCGCTATGATCATTACCGAGAGGATTATCCCTACGGCTGTATTGTAGTTGAAGACCTTTCTATAGAAGAACCCCCGGTAGATGAAATAAGCAGAGAAAACTGCCACGAATATAGAGAGCAGATAGGAGAAACGGACCTGCTGGAAGGCTAAAAACGATACTGCAACGGCAGTGACCGCTAACAGCAGTTTTTCAGGCGTGAACCTGGAGCGGAGCTCATATACAAAGAACAGGAAGATGCCGAAAAACGCAAAAACGAGGGCTGAGCCAAAAGAGCTTGAGAAATATAGGCTGATGAAGAATGAGAAAAAGTCCGGTGCAAAGGGCTGAGCCTCTGCAATGGTACTGACGATATTCTCCCGTTCCAGGAACTGCATCAGTCCTTGAAATAGACCTCCAAGAGTGCTGGAGCTCATAATAGCGCCGTATATTAACACCACAAGGGAGACTACAGCAACTGGATACAGCAGCCAGTGGGTATTTTTCTTAAGCATCGCATCTGAAACAACCCCACCGAGGATAACAGAGGTAAAAAGTGCAGCAACCCCTGCTATCTGGTATAGTGGTAGCCTGTAGAAGAGGTACAGAACTACCGAGATGATAAAGGCTGAACATGATGCAATGGCTCCAATGATTACAAGGTTATTCGAGGCAGTCCTCCCGTACAGGTTCGCCCCGTACTGGATGATGAAATACAATCCGAAGATGGCGATATATATCGGAGCCGCGCTCCAGGTGAATACCAGTATGCCTATAGAGATGCCTGCCAGTACAGCGAAAATGTTTTTTTCTGATTGTCCCGCGTTTCTTCCCCTCTTCAGGGATACGATTATCAAAAGCAGTATCAATGAGAACAACAGGACTTCAGCCACATGGTGATCAACTGCTCCCAGCCTGGAGACGAGTATGTGGGCAGGCATGATAGCGAACATGAAAGCGCCCAGAAGACCGAGTTTTTTATCCATCAGTTCCCTGCCGATAAAAAAGATTGGAAGGACTGTCAATGCTCCCAGCAAAACCGGGAATACCGCAGCAACAGCCTCTATAGTATACAGACTTGGAGAGCCGAATCCGATCAAAAGTGCTATGAAAGCGTTAACCAGGTCATACAGCGGCATCCAGCCGACGTTGATACCATTAGGATAATCCACATAGGAATCGAACCATAAAAAATCAGGGAAGTTCTGTACGCTGTAGGCGATAAGGCGTGCATGATAGTATTCATCGTAGCCCTGGAAAATGATTCTACCATCGCTGAATATTTTATCGAACGCCATTAGCCTGAAGATGAGAGCCAGCAGGAATATCAAAAACAGGAAAGCGCAGGTCTTTTTATTGACATTTTCATCGACGACAGCGTTATCAGAAGGTTCCCTATCCTTTAGGTTTTTCTTCCTCCTCATGTAGATTATAATAATGATAAAGTATTATATTAACCTACCGTTCAACCATCCGCCTTCTTCTTAAGCGCCGCCAGCGCATTGAGCGCCTCCAGCGGGGTCATACCGTCCACGTTCAGGCTTTTTAACTCCTCAATTACCGGAGATCCTTTATTATCCTCAGAGCCAAAAAGCATAAGCTGCGTGTATCTGGCGCTGTCTTTCCCCCTGCTTATGGAGCTTCCGTTCTCCACCTCTTTCAGGATTTCCCTGGCTCTCTGCGTAACTTTCAGCGGCACGCCTGCCAGCCTTGCCACATGTATCCCGTAGCTCCTGTCTGTCGCGCCCGGGACTATTTTCCGAAGGAATACAAGGTCGTTACCTTCCTCTTTTACAGCGATGTGGTAATTCTTCACGCGCCGCAGCACCCCTTCAAGCGCGGTAAGCTGGTGGTAATGCGTGGCAAAGAGCGAGCGCACGCCCACACGGTCTTTATTATGAATGAACTCAACCACGGCTTTGGCTATGCTGTACCCGTCATATGTACTTGTACCCCTTCCAATCTCATCCAGCAGGACGAGGCTCTTCGGCGTGGCGTTGTTCAGGATATTAGCAAGCTCGACCATCTCTATCATGAAGGTACTCTGCCCGCTTGCGAGGTCATCGAAGGCTCCCACGCGCGTGAAAATCCTGTCCGCGACTCCTATCGAGGCATACGAAGCAGGCACAAAGCTGCCCATCTGCGCCATTATTACTATCAATGCGGTCTGCCTCATGTATGTCGATTTCCCAGCCATGTTCGGACCTGTTAAGAGCAGGAACTGGTGCTCATCGCAGTCCATCTGGATATCGTTCGGAACAAAGCCTGTGAACGACCTCTCAACCACAGGATGTCTCCCGTCACGGATCAGGATACTGCAGCCTGCATTCACTTCGGGTCTTGCGTACCTGTTATTCACCGCGATCTCAGCCAGGGTCGTAATGATATCGAGCTCTCCGAGCGCCGCAGCCGTTACCTGAAGCTCCTTTGACCGAGCTGCGATAAGGGAATTGATCCCTGTAAAGAGTTCGAACTCAAGCGCCGTCATTTTTTCATCGGCAGAGAGTATCATCATTTCTTTTTCCTTGAGCTGCGGCGTATAGAAGCGTTCCCCGCCAGCCGTGGTCTGCTTCCGTATATAATCAGAGGGGACCTGGGAGAGGTTGGCTTTCGTTACCTCTATGTAATATCCGAATACCGAGTTATAACCGACCTTGAGGGACTTAATGCCAGTGCGCTCCCGCTCGTGCTGCTGCAATTCTGCTACCCAGTCCCTGCCGTGGAGAGATAATTTTTTAAGTTCATCCAGCTTCTCGTTATACCCTTCTTTTATCATCCCTCCCTCGCGCACGCTCACGGGCGGGTCATCCACGATCGCACGCTCCAGCAAAGCGACCATTTCGGAGAAATCCCCAAGCCTCTGGATGATGTTCAATAAGAGCACTGATTTTATGTCATTTTCTTTAAGAGACTTTGCGATCTCAGGTATGGAGGCGAGAGATTGCTTCAGTGATATCAGGTCGCGGGCGTTTGAGTTACCGTATACGATGCGCCCGATGAGGCGTTCGATATCGCGGATTCCAGAAAGCCGGGATCGAAGATCATATCTGAGCAGAGTCTTTTTCACGATCTCGTCAACTGCATCAAGCCTCTCTGTTATTTTATCAACTGAGATAAGCGGTGCAAGTACCATTTTCCGCAGCATCCGCCCACCCATCGGCGTCTTTGTGCTATCAAGCGTACCCAGCAGGGACGACTCCTGCGACCCACCCCGTACACTCTGGATGATCTCAAGGTTGCGCAGGGTTATCGAATCCAGTACCATGAACTCGCTCTCAAAATAAGTTCTTATCGACTGTATATGAGCAAGGTCCCGCATCTGTGTTGTTTTCGCGTACATGAGGGCAGCGCCTGCAGAAGAGACAGCAAAAGGAAGCTGCTCGCATCCCATGCCCTCAAGCGTCATGATGCCAAAATGTTTTATAAGGTTTTCATGTGCATTCTTATTATCGAAAGCTTCAGCCTCGTATTTATTAAGAGTTATACTGAGGTTTTTCAGGCGTTCGGTGAACTTTTTATTTTCAAAAAGCGAAGGCGGGAGAATACATTCAGCCGGGCGCATCCTCGCTGCCTCGCTTATTAGCCTGTCATAGTTCTCGTTATCTGTGAACTGCGTGGTCATGAATTCGCCAGTGCTCACATCCAGGAACGATGTCCCGAAAACAAGTCCTTCTCCCGAAACTGACATCAGGTAGTTATTTGACTGGTCTGAGATCAAAGATGAATCGATAGCTGTACCCGGTGTGATAACCCTAATAACTCCTCTCTTCACAACGCCCTTTGCCTGCTTCGGGTCCTCCAGTTGCTCGCAGATGGCAACTTTATACCCTTTTTTGATGAGGCGCGGGAGGTATGAATCAACAGCATGGTACGGGATTCCGGCAAGAGGCATATCCTCGCCTTCCTTATCCCTCCCTCTTGTGGTCAGGGTTATATCAAGCTCTTTTGCTATAACCTTTGCATCTTCGCCAAAAGATTCGTAGAAATCGCCCATCCTGAAGAATATAAGGGCATCCTTGTGCTTTTCTTTAGCCTCGTAGTACTGGCGCATCGCAGGTGTCATCTTGTCCATGGCTTTCTCTGCGTCTGGATATGCATTTTGTCCTATTTTTGCTTTTGCATGACGGCATTAAATAAGCTGGATACCGAGGGTAATTACCAAAGCCATTACGACTGCATAAAATACCAGGCTGGCTGCAACAGCGATGTATATTCTCGCCCTTTGCATACATAACAGTTCGCAGGTAATGGTAGCTGCATAGACCCCTACCCATGGTGTCAGTAAAAAAATGCCTGCGATGCCGTACTTATCCATCCATCTTTTTACTTTCTCATTCCTGCGCCTCAACAGCCAGCCGCGAATACGCGGATATTTGTTTCCCTGATAAAAGACGAACGAAATAACAGGAACGGGCAGGAAATTAGCGGCTGCAGCTACTGCTGCAACTATAAAAACAGGAAGTCCCATAGCTACCCCTGCGGGGATCGCGATAATCTCCTCTCCCACAGGCGACATAGATGCTAAAGCAACAAGGCATATTTTTACGAAATCCATCGTGCCTCTCTTATCGCATCTCTTTTTTATATATCAAACGAACGATAAGGATAGCGGCTATCAAAAAGACTATGGTGATTGCGCCGAAAAAGAATTTTATTGAAGGTTCGGAAACACCAAACGGGTTATCTGGGTGCATAACTTTTCTGGCGCTTATCATCAATACCCACACAGCTACAGCCAGCCCTGTTCCAAGCAGAGATATAACCTTAGGGTTCCCTGTCGCTGTGGATATAAAATAAATGCTTACAGCCATCAGTGAGATAATTATTGTAGCGCTGAATCTAGGCTCACCCCAGAAAAGCCCTCCCCATGCAAGCTGCGAGGTCACATCACCGATAATTGTAGCAGCTATCCAGAAGGAAATGGCTGTTTTTTCAATAGCAAACAGCAGGAAAAAGCCTGCATTATTCCTGAAAAGCGAGAGCAGGCTCACTATGCCCGCAGCGGTAAACAGGATGAGACCTGTATTTATCAAAGCTCCGTGAAGGTATACTAATTTTAACAGCGACCCCAGCGACCTGTCATCAGGAGATAGCCAGAGCAGCAGGATTCCAAGAAGCAGGGAAAATATTACCCCGAAAGACACTGTTTTTCGATTCATGGTATCAGGGCTTCTTTAGCCTTTTTGTTCAATAATTTTATGCCACTTAGCAAATCCAATCCCTATAAATCCGCTGGCTATTCCAAAAAGGAGGAATATTGATAAATCCAGCAGATTGTAGCTGGTCAAACCAAATACATTGGTAATAATCACGTAAACTACGCTAATTGAATAATACGGAGGGAACGGTACCACATATGGCACGGAAAAGAAGCCTACAAAAAACCCGTAATAATAGTTCCTGCTATACCACCCGTACGCTGCTGCCATAACGAAAGCTACAGGAAAATAGAAAGGGTCATTGCCGTGCGGTCGCATCAAAGACCAGATTAGAACGCCTATTATATTCGAGAGCATTACAAAGATTATTCCAGCCAGAAGTAATCTCGTATGCTCAACTACAGGCTGTAAATTTTTTATTTTTAATTGGTTTTTCTGTATCACATACAATGCTATCGAGAATACCAATCCTGTTGAAAAAAGGGGCGATATACTGTATGACCTGAAGGCTACTGCGTTAGTTACCAGTACCTCGGTAAAATTATAGGCGGAGTATAGCAGAGCCGCAATTGTCCCAGTATTTTTCCCCCTGCCCAGGAGATAAGCGGTTAACAGACCTAATACCCCATTTGCCAGCAGGTAGGCGACTGCTCTTGTTCCTCCCGGTTTCTTCCCGAAGAAGAAGCCCTCCGGGTTTATAAGGGTAATAAAAACATGAACTATGAATATAAGGATGAAGAGGAATATGAGTATATACCTAACAATATCTTCTACAGGTGATTTTACTTCTGCCATTGTCTAAATGATATTGCATCCATAAACTATAAGCTTATTATATTCTGAGAAGAGTATAGCATCCAACCACACATTGCATTGTAATAATTTGCAATGCTACTTATTTAAAATAAAACATATGATAAAAACAGTTTGCGTCTTCAGTTCATCAAGCTCAGCAGTGGATTCCATATACCGCGATACAGCCGTAGAACTGGGAAAGAAGCTTGGCGAAGATGGTTTTGATCTTGTTTTCGGCGGGGCGGATGCTGGATTAATGGGAGTTATAGCAAGGACAGTTCAAAAAAACGGAACAAGGGTTATTGGCGTGATACCCAGGTCACTGGCAGAAAAAGGGATTGCCTATCAGGAAGCTGATGAGCTGATCATCTCGAATAATTTACGCGACAGAAAAGAGATTATCGAATCAAGATCCGATGCTTTTATTGCGCTGCCGGGCGGTTTCGGGACGATGGAAGAGATCATGGAGATTCTCACACTGAAGCAGCTTCAGTTACACAGCAAACCAATTGTTTTCATCAATACGAACAACTATTATGATAATCTCATAGCCCAGTTTGAAACAGGGTATCAGGAGAATTTTGCGAAAAAAGAGTTTAAAGAACTTTACTATGTTTCAAAATCTGCCGAAGACACTATAGATTATATTAAACATTATACACCAAAACAACTGCCAGGTAAATGGTTTTAGACAGTATGCCCGCCTACATTTTTTTACCTTTGATGAGATAGTACCCTAAAGTCCCGTTATAATAAAGCGGCATAAGCATTTTATTTGACTCATTAAGATATACGATGCCTTTTATCCCGTACTTAAACAGTATCTTTGGGAATATGATAAAATATTTTTCTTTGAACGAATACATATCCTCCAGTCTTGTTAAAACCCTGTCCTCCCTGATTTTAACAAGCGATCTGTCGATGCTTGACCAGTCCTCGGTCCAGATATCCGAGGCGCCGGCTTTTTCCATCATTGTGACCCATTCATCAAGGGCGTAAGGCACTGTTCCCATCCTTACGGATATCTCCTTTTTTGCATCTTCTGGAAAGTGCTTCAGCCAGATGCTTTCATGAATTACTATGTCTCCTCCGGGCTTTGCAACTCTCACCATCTCGTCCAGGCATTTCTGCGGGTCAGAGGTCAATCCAACAGCGCATTCATCTATAACTGCATCAAAAGAATTATCAGGAAAAGGCAGTGAAAGGGCATCGGCTACTCTAAATTCAGTGAGATTCTCAACGCCGTCTTTTTTTGCCCGATCAACAGATGCTTTAACCATCTCCGGATTAATATCAATACCGATAATCTCAGTACTGAAATTCCTGGCATAATAACATGCAAATGCACCCCTGCCGCATGCAACATCCAGTACTTTCTTTCCTTTAATATCTGCAATCTCGCCGATCCTCCTGGATAATTCATATCCGCCCGGATGCAGTACCTCTATTCCAGATATTTCAAGTGCGTCTTCGATTGTAGGCATTTTCATTCATAGTCACCTCTTTTTAAAAGCCCGTGTTCTCCTATCATTTAGTTCCCGTAAAGTATCTCGCCCACTTCCCGTAATGTTGACAGATCCGAAACATCCCTGTCCAGCAGCGGCAGGCTCGACCTGATGAGCTTGCCAAAGCGCGTGTCTATTTCTTCCATGTACCTCGACTGCAATTTCGCTCTTGCAGCCAGGAAGCGGTTGCCTTCTATGACCTCTGACAGGATACACTGGTTCACCACAAGCGCCTGTACCGGGATGCCCAGCCTGCCCAGCCCTGTAATTGCGCTGTGGGTTTCTTCGATAGGCAGCCGCTCAGGCAGCAGCACTAAGGTGAAAACGGTGGTAGAGCGATTCCCCAGGACTTTCAAAGCTTCTTCGTAGCGCCGTTTATCCCGTTCAAGATCCTCAAAAGCATTGCTGTCCATATTCATCATTTGAGCCAGCTTCTTGCCTTCCTGGATCTGCTTCTGCAAAAACCCTGCCCAGTCAAAGGGCATTGCAAGTTCCCGCAAAGTCTTGCCTGTAGGAGCTGTATCGAAAACTATGACATCGCTGTCCGGCTCCTCCAGAAAGGTTACGAACTGGTCGAAGGTTGCCATTTCTTCCATACAGGGGGTACTGACGATATCACTGCCAAAGGTGCCTGTCATCTGCCCTATCACGGAATTAAGGCGCTTCTGGAATACTCCTTTCGCATCATTCGGGTTGATATTGAGCCCGCACAGGTTTGATACGTGGCGGATTGGAACCCTGGCATCGCCCTTAATCTCCTGGTTGAACATAGCTGAGAGGCTTACAGTGGGGTCGGTAGAGACAATCGTAGTTCGGTAGCCGTGATCGGCGAACCACACTGCCGTAGCCGTGGCGGCGGTCGTTTTTCCTACTCCTCCCTTGCCGCCGAAGAACAGGTACTTTGTCGCCCCTTCGGGCAGCATAAGCTGATTGATATCTTTATTCATTTGCAATCTCCTTAATTTCCTTTGTATCCTTAGTTTGAAGAAGCGCTGTTTTTATGTCCTCTACCTGCGGCACACCGTACGAGACGATCCTGCCGTTGATAAGAACAGCCGGAAGCGGCATCCTGCCGGATTGATTTAGTTCTGTCATTATTTTTGCCATTACCTCTTTGGGAACTGCCCCGAAGAAGGCAGTGCTGGCAGGGACCACCTTTACCTGTGCTTTTATATCCGTCTCGGAGATCGCCTGCTCCACCACGCGTTTAGCCTGCTCATCGAAGGGAGCCATCCCCGGGATGCAGCAGCTTCCGCTGATAATGATTACACCTGCTCCGGTGTCCTTTTTACGAAAACCGAGCTTCATGAAAACAACCTCCCTGGATTGTTTTTTATGTTCTGCATTATTTTGCTCATGGTATCAGATAAAACACCATAAAAAGAGATAGATTTTTACCCATACATGTAGGGTTATATTTATATGGTTACAATACAAATAAACAGTCTATGAGGAAAATGACCGTACGTGCTGCGGGAAATGTCCTGCGCTGCTGCATTCCTTTTGCCGGCATGGTAGAACGACTTGAGGTCATTTCAATTTTCAATTTTACACCAGACGCACATACCGAGGTTTGCAATATTTCACTTGCGGATGGAATAAGTATCGAAGGGATAAAAAGCGATTTTATCACCGATTTGATCATTTTAAGAGATGAAGGCAGAGATTATACCTGCCTGGTAAAAGGAAAGTTCTCGGATGAGATTTCCAGGTTCATTGGTCAATTTGATCTTAAACTGGAGTATCCCATAATTTTTGAAGGGGATACATGTCAATTCAGCATGGTAGGTTCATCTGAAGAATTGTTTAATATCATTACAGCAGCCAAGGAAAATGGATGGGGGTTTGAAGTATTATCTGTGCAAAAATACGACCCCCACATCAGCAGTGTATTCAGTGCACTCACCGGAAAGCAAAAAGAGATACTCCTGCATGCGTATAATAGCGGCTATTTTGACCATCCGAGGAAAATCAACGCTGGCGAGCTTGCCAGGAAAATTGGAATGCATAAGACGACCCTGCTTGAACACCTGCATAAAGCAGAGAAGCGGCTTATCGGACATATAATTGAACAGACAGGCTAAACAAGCAGGTTATTAGAGGGTTGAAGAGAGTTACCAGCAGTTTTGGATGGTTTTGGTAATCACATCCAGACGGCAGCGAAACAATAATCGAACGTATTTGTCAGTATTTTGATGACCTGAATGAAACGCCTGACCATTGCTTGCGATTCTCTCACATTCAAATTATCAACCACCGAAAAGATAATACGTAAAAAGTTCCATTTACGGCGAGAAGCCCGGTAGTGTAGCGGTCAATCATGCGAGGCTCTGGACCTTGCGACGTAGGTTCGAATCCTATCCGGGCTATTTTTTTATAAAAAATCTATTGCCGGCATGACGTAAAACCACACTCCATTCTATGTCTCTTATGCGAATACTTTATAATAACAACTGATAAGATAGAACACTTAAAAATATCAAGGAGTTGTTAAACTTGATGGCAATAGGGACTAATGAAATACTTTTAGGCGTGATTATCTTCGTCTTAGCCTATATCACCTACACCTTGGTAAAACAATTGCGCACTCTTGAACCGTACCAGGCACGGCGCATCCAGGACATCATGGTTACAGGCGCGATTCTTTACTGGCTGAATCTCTTTACGCCACGTGAACTGGGCGGTCAGACATTAGTCCTTACTACGGCTGGCATGTTGATCTTTCTTTACGGGTACGGGCTTTTACTGATCGAGAAATTCCGCGAGGGCAGGAGGGAGGCGCGTTCATGAAAAAATCCTGTTGGTTTATAAATTCAAATTGTGCATTCCTATCCGGGTGAATTCAGATGATAATTTACGCAGACTTTTGCTTGTCCATTTTAGCGGGGATCCAAGACATCGTGAGTTAGAAGTTCAATTAACCCTGATAGATCATCCTTGATTTTCGGATAATATCTACGGCTTTTTTCCGTCCGCCGTCTGGTTAACCATGATCATATGATGCATATTGGTAAGCATCTCAAAAAGAAGAACACATTATATACAATAACAACTTTAATTCGTTCGAATGCACAAATAATGGGAAAACTATGAGAGAAAGAGTAATAGGTCTTATCCTGCTAATATCGGCTTTTGTAATTGTGAGTGGGTGCATTAAAGAAGGAAAATCAGATATTACCAAACTTACGGACAAAAAGGACGTTCAAGGATTGATAAAGGCATTGAATGATGAAAATAGTCTTATTCGAAGGAATGCAGCAGTGGCATTAGGAGAAATAAGGAGTGACAAGGCGGTGGATCCTCTCATCCAGGCGTTGAAAGATGAAGATAATCTTGTTCGAGCGGAAGTAGCAATGGCACTTGGAAAAATAAGGGATGAAAGGGCAGTAGATCCTCTCATTCAGGCATTAAAAGATAAAGATAGTCTTGTTCGGACAGGGGCTTCAATAGCACTTGGAAAGATAAGGAATGAAAGGGCAGTGGATCCCCTCACCCAGACCCTAAAAGATGATGACAGCCTTGTCCGGACGGCGGCAGCGGTGGCATTAGGTGAAATAAGAGATGAAAGGGCAGTGGATCCCCTCATCCAGGCATTGAAAGATGAAGATAGCCTTGTTCGAAGGAATGCCGCTTGGGCTCTTGAGGAAATAAAAAATGAAAGGGCAGTAGAACCGCTCATTCAAGCTTTGAACGATGAAGATAGCCTTGTTCGAATGGAAGCAGCAATAGCTCTTGGGAAGATAGGAGACGAAAGAGCGATAGAACCTCTCACCAACGCTATGAATGATGAAAATAAAGATGTTCAAAGCATAGTTAAAGATGTTTTAAGTAAGATGATGGCAGGTAAGAGTCAAAAATAGAAAAATAAAAAACTTGTGTTAAAATTGTAGTACTTTTACGTAATAGTCAAAGCTTTGAAACATGGTGTTTGACCGGGAACCATTCCAATGAAATATCCAGTTCCTTGGACTTGGGTAAATGGTTGGATCTTCATATAAGCTATAGCACCACCGCTTGCGCCAGAATATTTTCTAACATAAGCGAACAAGTCATCGTACATACTTGTGTTAGTTGATGGTGGTTTAAAAACAAAATTCCATTGAGATGGACCAGCTTGTGAAGCCATAATAGAAAGTTCAACTACATCTCCTCTCATTGCAGTGCTGATTGGGTTTCCCGATAGATCATATATATCACATGTGGGTATTGCCATTGTTTTGACGTCACCTGCTGGTAAAATACCATCTGAGACATCATTTTGTGTTGCTATGACTACTGATGACATTATAATGGATACGAATAACGCCATCACAATCGTTTCAATTTTTCTATTCATTTTTATTCCTCTTATTTTTAAGACCTTATTATAGCGCCCTTCCTTGGCGTCGGTGCATTTACCACAATACCTTTTCAAGGGCAAACCCCCCTGCACCTCGGATTTTTTAAACCGTGGTTTTCCAATACGTAAACCAACTTAAATTTAAAACATGTCTATAATGCTCATTTTCTATTGGATTTACTGAGCGCTTAAACATTTCATACCACCGTTTTCCTCTTTGCCATTTTGCTATTTAAAGCTTTCTGTTTTTATTATAATAAAAGTAAGATAATTCGTTGATGATATATCCTTCTAATGGGACTCCAGCAGCTATTCAAATAAGATAGGAGTACTCCTAACTGCAGCTGCTGTAACTACAGGGCGTTAATTTCGTTTACGGTGCAACTTCCTCTATGGGCGCAAGCGAGAACCAGACACAGCTTCAAAGGCTCAACTGGAGAATAAACCTCACGAACACTGGAGACAGGGCAGCAGAGGATTTTAATGCAAGTGTAGTTCTGCATCCAGAAATAGTCTCAAGGTTGCATGATTCTTATCTCAGTTCAGTCGTATTCTGGGATATACCGCCGGGCTTCACTATCGGGCTCAATGGGACAGCAGTATTCAATGCAACAGGATTGAGCAAGCAGGATATTGTCGGATGGAAGCCGCTGGTCAGTATAAAATTAACGTGGGTTGAAGATGGCAGTGGGAAAGAGAAGGTAATAGAGATAAGTTGAGATGTGGGAATTCTATCAGAAAAGAAAGTTTTATATACTCAAATGTTAGATATACATAACATAATGTTGTAAATAAATAACATCTGGTGGTTTGATAATGATGAAATGGGTAAATATGATACGGTGGATACTGGCGTTGATTTTTGGGGTAGCTGCCGTGCTCCTGTCTTTTTACGGCGATACCGTTGGAAGGAATATGATGGCTGTTGCAGGTATCGCGCTATTCCTGGATTCTTTTTTTAGAATAGTGAAAAATAAAGATGAATTGAAGATGGATGAAATGACAAAAACGATTTCCTCTATAGCTTCGGAATTTGCGTTATTTGCAGCAATCTGGACAATCGGGATACTGACAATAATTATCCACTTTTATCCGTCTCTATTTGGTGTTTATGATGTGTTAGCAATTTTAATTGCTGTTATTATATTATCTAAAATAACATATTATTTATACTATACAAAGGTAAAAAAGGAAATTGGTTTCTGTTAGATTAAGAAGTTGATAAAGCATGGATAAATCAGGAAAATATGATAATATAAAGATAATCGGTTCAGCAATCGCTACTGCTATCGGTCTAATATTGTTGCTCGCAAAGGCGTATCTCTATATCGCCATGATTCTTATTTCCTTTGGGAGTATAATTCTCGTCTTTTCCCTTGAGGCAAGAAGGAAGGGAATTATTTCAGATGAACTAACAGAGTGGATATCGGGCAAGTCTGCCAATCTGTCATTTACGGTGACGTGGTCAACTATAGTCTTGTTGTTAGCGATTGACTTATACAAGCCCGGCTTTCTGGAGACGTACATAGCGCTTGGCATCGTGATGTCAGCAATGGTTGGCGCGAGACTGGCAGGCGTGTATTACTATGAAAAGATCAGCAAGAACACTGGCTTTTAACGATGATTAAGAGGGGCAGTATTAATGAAAAAGGAGTATAAATCCCGCCTGGCGATCGGGCTTGTGCTGCTGCTTATAGGTATAGCGTTAGAGATGATCGGGAAGGGTGTTTACAGCTTAATTACAAATTTATTCATATTATTCGGTTTAATTCTCATAATCAACAGTGTTCTCAGGCATCTAAAATTCCGGGATGAACCGGAAAAGGATGAAAGGGCAATAAAGATAGGTACTTTTGCGATGGCTTATGCATGGTTAGTTACTATGGGGGTCCTGGCTTTACTTGTATGGTTAGATTATAATAATCTGGTTAAAATGACTGCTTTCCAGGCTCTTATGGTGACATATTCTGTTTCGCTCTTGGCTGCGGGAGTTTTCGTGTGGTACTTCAGAAGGAAAGGTGATGTGGAGTGAAACTTGAGCACAAAGTCGAGTTGATCATCGGGCTGGCATTTTTAGTGGCTGGGATTTTCCTGAATCAGTCAGCGGCAGTCGGTTTGGGGATTGTCGCTACATTATCAGGTATCTACCGCTATATCAAATATACAGACCTTCCTGAACATGACGAACGAACAAAAAAGTTATCCGGCGTTGCTTTTGGATATACGCTGTTGATTGTTTTATTTTCCGTAATTATACTTATGTTGATAGATAAATTTAAAATTCTGGATTTGACCGTACCTCTGGTTCTTTCGCTTATTTTTCTTGTATTAATTCTCTCTCTGAGCATTTTTTTGTGGTATTTTGGCAGAAGGAGTGATGTGGAATGAAGTTCAGGAAAGATAGAGACATTCTAAAACTGTTTGTATTCAGTTTGAGTGCTATCCTTATTGGAATACTTGTTATTCTTTTTATTCGACCGATAGCTATAGTTGGTCTTATTTCAATCTCCAGCGGGCTGATGGGATTTATAATCGGTTTGCGTCTGGCTTCAAAGCCCAGGGACTATTTTTTACAGGATGAGCGGACTGTAAGAATCAGGGAAAAAGCAGGATATTATGCGTATGAAATAATGGTGTCTGTGGCGGCAGTAATTATGTTCCTTAGAATGCTGAAGTTATCTCTCCCATTAACTCCTTCCGGCGATTTTTTTGATGGGGCTCTTCTTATCTGGGTTGTCGGACTGTACTCTTTTCTGATTCTCAGATGGTACTACAACAAAAAAGGTGATATGGAGTGAAATTCAGGAGAGATAAGGATATCATAAAATTTATTGGGATCAGCCTGGGCGCTGTTCTGGCTGGAATTATTATTTTTTTGTTTATCGAACCGGTTAGCGTTATCGGATTTCTATCAATTTTGGCTGGACTAATTGGATTAGGAATTGGTCTGAGCGTAGCTACGAAACCCAAATGCGATTTAATAGAAGATGAAAGGTCTGTGAGAGTCCGGGAAAAAGCCGGATATTCAGCGTTTATTGCATTGCTGCTGGTTGCAGCAGTAATATTGCTCCTCAGAATGCTGAAGTTGTCCCCATTATTAACCCCTTCAAGAGAATTGGCTGAAGGGGTTCGGCATATATGGATTATCGGGCTTTGGATTTTCATTGTGTTCAGGTGGTACTACAACAAAAAGGGTGATGCATAATGAAAACAAAAGATGTATTATATCGCAATTTTCTTACAGGAATATTTTTTGTCCTGTGGGGTATACTCTGGCTTGCATTGTCTTATGAGAACACTTTTGGTAAAGCGCTCAGCGGGTTTTTCATAGTTCTTGGGATTTTTATCTCGATTAAAAGCTACCGTAAGTGGAAGAGAGGAGAGGATTCAGAGGCTCTTACCGACGAGCGCTCGGAGTTAAATCTGCTCAGAGCCTCGAGGGCGGGTTTCGTGTTCCTTTACGTATCGATAGCTGTCTTGTTCACATTACTCGGTTTAAGGCTGATAAACGAAACAATATTCACGGCATTGATTGGCCCTGTTTTTGCTGTCGCCTCTGTAATATACGTCCTGTCATTTTACAGGTACGAGAAGGGGGCTAATGAGAACGAGAATTAAAGAGCTCAGGGCGAGATACGATTTGACTCAGGAAGAACTTGCTAAAAGGGTGGGGGTGAGAAGAGAAACTATCGTTTTCTTGGAAAAGGGAAAGTATAATCCCTCATTAAAACTTGCACACGATATAGCTAAGGTATTGAACTCTAAAATAGAGGAGGTCTTTATCTTTGAGGAATAACCCAGTTGTATTTAAAAATCATCACATTGTAGTTACTAACGTGATAAAAAATGGCACCGGTGGGTCACGTTTTGACAAAAAATAAAACAGGAGGAAACACATGATTAAAAGAACAGGAATCGTTCTGCTCGCAGTTATTACAATAGCCTTTATCTCTGGCTGCACTGAGAACATATCCGCTGAGCAGATCGTGCAAAAGATGAAAGAAAAGCATGACAATATCAAAGATTTTTCAGCTACTATGATATTAACTTCTTCGCTTGGAGGAAAGGTTGAGACTATGAAGGTAAAAATAATGAACAAGATGCCAAGTATGAGCCGCCTGGAATATCTTGAACCCGCTGAAATAGCAGGTCAGGTCGCGGTCAGTGATGGCAGGACATTCTGGATGTATAATCCTAATAAAAAAGAGGTAATTAAGATGGATATTCAGGAAACCAGCATGACCTTCGAGCAGGATTATGCAAAATCCATCAAGGAGCTTCTGAGCCAGACAGATATATCTTACAAGGGTACGGACAAGTTTGATGGACGCGATGTGTATCTTATAACATCAACACCAAAGGACGGCGGCATATGGCAGGGAATGCGTTTCAACCTCTGGGTAGACAGTGAGACGTGGATGCCTCTCAAGATGGATACTATTGATAAAAACGATAACCTTCTGACATCCGTGGAATATCGCGATGTAAAATATAACACCGGAATACCTGATACTGAATTCGAATTCAAGGTGCCCGAAGGCGCTAAGATCATAACCAGGGAACCAACTGCGGTGCCCAAATAGATGATGCTTTAGGAAGTCGGGAGAGAAAAAACAGGAAAACATTGATGGTGGATAAAACACTTTTTATGCAGTGGATATTGATCTGGTGATGGTAAATGAATCTGATTAAGCAGGGACTTCTGATAGCAGCCCTAGTTTTTATTGGTTCATTGATCATCGGCTGCTTTATTTTCGGCAGGATTAACTGGATATTATCCTTCGGAATTGCAGGCGGTTCTCTATTAGGAACCTTATTGAGATATCTCTGGTTGAGGGACGCCAGAGAGCAAAAGGAACCTGGTGATTGAATGTCAGCTGATTACGATAAGGTTCATGATGATAACCCTGCTGAGAGTATGGATGTGCCAATCCAGATGTTCGACTGGCGCCTTTGGGCTGTTTTTTTAGGTTTTGTAGTTTTGATTTTATTCGTAAGTGCATGGATGGGCACATACTGGTACCTGTTCCCTTCATCGTTTATCCTGATCGCATTGCTGTTCATATTCTTTCATGAGACAAAAGTGACCGTAGGTAGTGGAATATTGAGAATAAGCACGCCAATTTTAGGTGATATCTTAATTCCTGAAAACAGCATAAAGAAAATAGAAATATCTGAAAACTATGCTAACAGGCATAAGCTGCGAAGCCTGGTTCCAATAGTGGTGATGGTTATAATGTCGATTAATCTTACACTTACGAGGCAAAACTCTGTCATGAATAAATTATATATTATTGGAATTTTCGGATTTGTTTATTTATTATATGCCACGATCCGTATATCCAGTTATCCAAAGATGATTAAAATGTATGTTAGCGGAAGGGAAATTTTACTATATCCCCGCAATGAGCATGATTTTTTGATGTTGAAAGGTATTGCTGACAATAAGCCGGTGTAAAGGAGGAAGAAATGACAGCGTTTTTCGAGAATATTAGAAAAATCATGGGCTGTCGCCCGTCAGTAAATTCAAAGATATACAAATCAAACCAGCCAATTTATTTTGCAGATTCGCCAGTTAATCAAATAGGTAAGAGAATTGAGGTTCAGCCGCTCCAATCAGATAACGTTATCTTCCCTGCCAATACATCCCTGTTTACTCTGTGTTTCGCAACAGCATTGAACAATATATGGAGGGCTGAAATTGAGCCCGGCATCTGATTACGCAATTGGGTGGGGAACCCTTGCATTGATTAATTCAGGAATTGCACAGGGGAAGAACAGAAGCGGCTTCAACTGGTTTCTCATTTCGCTTCTGCTTGGTCCGATCGCCACCTTCATACTGGTTGTTTTTTTTGATAAAAACAGACGGTCTGGTGATTGAGTTGATGGTGAATTTATTTGAGACTTTAAAAAAGTTGGAGGAATGAAATGAACTTCATTGAAAAAGTAGTTGAAACAATAAAAAACCCGAAAAACGCCATGAAAAACATAGCAGAACAGCCCATGATAGAGGAGGCTGTTATAATCGTGGGAGTACTGGCAATTCTGAGCGCGCTTGCCGCATACGTACGATCCTATACGTTGATTATTAATGTTGAGAACATGCCCCCCTCAATGCAATCGGTAATATCCGTAACAGGTGTTATATTTGCACTGATAGGTCCTTTTCTCATATGGCTGATAGGCACAGGGATACTCCATTTTATCTCAATGATTTTAAGCGGTGAAGGAAAATTCTATCCTCAGATGATGACCGTAGTCGGTTACAGCATGGTTCCGCTTCTTTTCTCAGGTCTTATTAGCATTATATTGCTTTTGATGATAGAGCCCACGACAATAACAGTATCTGCAACAAATCCAACGGCAGTGAAGGAGATCTATAATAATCCCTACATAATCGGTTCAAACATAATCGGGACAATAATGCAGGTCTGGGCATCAGTAATCCTTTTCTTCGGCGTGCAGAGCGCCCACAGGCTTACTCCTGTCAAATCAGCAGTAGTGGCAGGAATCCCGCTGGCAATTAATATAATATCTCTGGTATGGAGTTTATGGAGCATCGGCATCATATGAGGGCTGTTCTAAATATTGAGAATGTATCAAAATCATATATGCTTGGCAAACTTGCAGTACCAGTTCTGCACAACATCAACCTTGAGATCAACGAAAGCGAGTTCGCAGCGATCATGGGTCCCTCAGGCAGCGGAAAGAGCACGCTGATGAACCTGATAGGCTGCCTTGACAGACCGACATCCGGGAAAATAATAATCGGGGATATGGACACATCCATACTCCCTGATATGGAGCTTTCGCGCATCAGGGGAAAGAAAATCGGCTTTGTTTTCCAGACCTTTAATCTGATATCCCGCCTGACAGCGCTTAAAAACGTGGAGCTTCCGATGGTGTACCAGGATATTCGAAGAGCGCAAAGAGAAAAAAGAGCGTCGGAGCTGCTTGGAATGCTCGGTCTGGAAGACAGGATGGACCACAAACCTGCCGAGCTATCAGGCGGTCAGCGCCAGAGGGTCGCGATTGCACGGGCGCTTGCAAATGAGCCTGAGATACTGCTTGCTGATGAGCCGACGGGCAATCTTGATTCAAAAACAGGACGTGAAATCATGCAAATATTTAATAACCTGCATAATAATGGAAGGACTATTCTCATGGTCACACATGACCAGACGCTGGCGCAGAATTGCGACAGGATTATACGGTTGAAGGACGGGAGGATCGAAGATGGGAAACACGGTTGAAGTTTCGAATGTATCGAAATCATTTAACGGACAGTTCGTGGTCAGGGACATATCTTTTGAAATCGCAAAAGGAGAAGTATTCGGTCTGATAGGACCGAATGGAGCAGGAAAAACAACGATTATCCGCATGCTTCTTGATATCCTGAGACCTGATTCGGGCGGGTTAAGAATCCTGGAAAGCAGGCTTACCGATGAAATAAAAGACAGGATAGGCTACCTTCCCGAAGAACGCGGGCTTTACCAGAGGCTGACGGTCATGGATACGCTTGTGTATCTTGGGGCGCTAAAGAACAAACAGAGTAAAGAAAGGACGCTTGAACTCCTTGAAGCTATGGGAATGCTTTCTCATAAGGATAAGAAGATCTCAGAGCTGAGCAAGGGCATGGCGCAAAAGATACAGATTATTGCAGCGATAAGCCACGACCCTGAATTCATAATCCTTGACGAACCGTTCTCAGGTCTTGATCCTGTGAACATGAAGCTTGTGAAAGACCTGATACTTGAACTCGGAAAGAAAGGAAAGACCATACTAATCAGCACGCATATGATGGACCAGGTGGAGCGCATGTGCGACAGGATATTCATGATACACAGGGGGAACGGTGTATTATACGGCAGCGTCGGTGAGATAAAATCAAAGTTCGGGAAAAATACGATTATACTTGAGTTCGACGGGGAATTGAAAAACATAGAAGGTGTAAAGAAAATCAATCACTCAGGCAACTATGCCGAATTACTCCTTGAATCTGGCGCAGATGCGCAGGACGTGTTGAAGACAATAGCAGGCAAGGTGAGAGTCAGCAGATTCGAGCTATCAACGCCTTCCCTGAATGAGATATTCATACAGGTGGTGGAGGGAGCATGACAAAGTGGACTACTATAGCAAAGCATGAATATATCTATAACGTACGCAGAAAAGAATTCCTGTTCATGACTATAGGGCTGCCGCTGTTTTTTTTGGTTACAATGGGCATTTCTGTCTTTTTGGCAGCCAGCAGTA
The DNA here is from genome assembly GCA_026552855.1 of Candidatus Methanoperedens sp. Taxonomy (GTDB): domain Archaea; phylum Halobacteriota; class Methanosarcinia; order Methanosarcinales; family Methanoperedenaceae; genus Methanoperedens. The sequence goes on from JAPMTX010000171.1 coordinate 25,258, forward strand.
TCAGCCATGAAGAGTACAGGATAGGATATGTGGACAAAACAGGTTTATTTGATCCAGCGAATTTCACAAAGTATGCTGATGAAGAGCTTGCGAAAAAAGACCTTCTTGATAATAAGATAACCCACTTCTTTGTAATCCCTGCAAATTACACGGCTACCGGGAAAATCACGATTTTTGCAGGAAAAAAAGATCTTCTTGGAAGGTCGGTCGAATCCCAGATCAGGAACTTCCTGATAGACAATCTGCTGAAAGGAGAAAAAAAAGAGATCGTCGAGAGGATAAAAGCCCCGATGAACAGTGAATATTTCACGCTGGATGAAACGGGAGAAACGAGCGACGGAGGATTAGCCGACTTTCTCGTTTCCATAGCTTTCACGGGTTTTTTCATGATTACTATCTTCACTTCATCGAATTTCCTCCTCCAGGGCGTTGTTGAGGAAAAAGAGAACAGGGTAATGGAAATCCTGCTATCATCAGTCTCGTATCGTGAGCTGCTGGTAGGCAAGATATTCGGACTCGGAGCAGTAGGGCTTACCCAGGTACTTGTATGGCTGGTAATCGGACTGGGGCTCCTGTTCTCAAATCCTCTGGTTTTTGCAATGCTGCTTGACAGGATGCATATATCCGCCCCGCTATTGTTGTTCGCATCCAGCTATTTTATGCTGGGTTACCTCGCATTTGCAAGCATAATGGCAGGATTGGGAGCAGTAGCAACGACATCCAGGGAAGGACAGCAGATGGCAGGGATATTTTCGGTATTCGGGGCGATTCCTTTAGCACTTTCCAGGTTCATAATCACAAATCCGGGCTCGCCTCTAACAATAGTACTCAGCTATTTCCCGCTGACCTCGCCGATTACAATGATCATGCGCCTCTCCACGGCAGGTGTGCAGTACTATGAGGTGGTGATCAGCACTGTGATACTGGCGGTTTCGGCTATTGTCATCATAGAATTATCTGTTAAAATATTCAGGGCAAGCCTCCTGATGTACGGAAAAAAAATAACACCCAAAGAGGTGATAAGGTATTTATCAGAAAGCTAAACTAATGATTGCGCTCATCATCTTGATTTCTTTTGCGGGCTCAGCAGGAGCGTCAATAGCTGAGACCTCTTTAAAGATCAGCCTTATAAAATACGACCCTTATCCTGTAAGCCCCGATTCCGATTTCAGCATATGGGTACAGGTGAAAAACGTGGGTGACAGTGACGTGAGCGGAGCATCCATAGAGTTTGTGCCGAAATACCCATTCTCTGTTAAATCGAATGAAAGCGCTGTAAAATATCCCGGGACAATAAGAAAAAATGATGAAGCAGTCTATAAATACACTGTGCATGTCGATAAGAACGCCTATGTCGGTACGAACACTATCGAAATAGGCTACAGGGTAGACAGCGTCTTCACAAAAAAGGAATTTGACATAGAAGTTGGAAATGACGTAGTAGATGCAAAGGGCACAGTCAGGCTTGAGAAATTTACGCTTCAACCTGAAGTACTCATGGCTGGCGATACTGCAACTGTTGCTATCTCGCTGAAGAACAGCGCGTCTGAGTACACCATCAAAATGGACGGCAAGGATTACAGCATGAACGCGCAGATACAATCGGCTGTACTGCTTGGAAATGAGTTCATTGATGTGACCAGTGAACCCTACTTCAATGCAGGTATCGTGGGTCCGGGCGACTCTCTTGACCTTTCGTATACGATCAGGGTCAAGGATAATACTCCTGATGGCACATACTTTCTCGATTTTGATCTTAAAGGAAGCGCGAGGCTCTACAGCCTGAACCTGAGAATACCGATAAGGGTGGATTCTTCGTCCATACAAACGGCTCTCTCGGAAACACCGGAATTGAACCCGGGCAAGATCGTACTCAATGTGGCGAACAACAGACCGAACACTGTGCAGGCGGCTTCAGTCCTTCCGGTGGGCAATGCCACGTTCGAGCCAGCCGAGTATTTTATCGGTACAATAGAACCTGATGAGCTTTTTACGGTTAAATTCGATATGAAATCAAGCAGCCCGCAGGAGAATGTAAAGTTCAGGCTCAGGTTCAAGAACGGGAACAACTGGCATGAATCCGAGCCGCTGAACGTTATGCTTAACGGCTCAAAGACCACTCAAGCCCAGGGTGCAGCCAAACCGTCCATCCTGCCTGTAATAGCCATCCTTGCGGCTGTGCTTATCATAATTGCCGGGTTCTTTGTATATATGAGGCGCAGGAGAGCGAAATCTGGATGAGGCTGGTTGATGCCTTTGAGCAGGTCTCACTCAGCTTCAGCAGCAATAAGTTCAAGACCCTGATGTCAAGCCTGGGCATAATAATAGGCGTTATCGCCATCGTTGTCATGCTCTCAGTGGGCGAGGGACTTCAGGAAGGTGCGGGCAAAGTATTCGGGGGAATGAGCCTGGATGTGATCACAGTATTTCCCGGAGGCTCCAGTTTTGAAAACGGGAAATTCGTTTACCAGAAGCCTGCTGAATTTGATGAAAAGGACGTGCATGCACTTGAGAATACTGTTGGTGTTAAAACCGTCTCCCCAAGAACTGGCAGCGGCGTATCCGCCAGGTTCAGGGATGAAGAGCGCTCCGTATCTATAACCGCTGTTACGGCGACGAAAGAGCCGGAACTGTCGGATTCAATCGATAAAGGACGTTTTCTCATGGAATCCGACAGGAGTTCTATAGTGATAGGCAGTGACATCGCCAATAAGATGTTCAAAATGCCCCTGAACCCTGGCATGCGTATAAGCATCAAAAATAAAAATAACGACATGGACAAAGAGTTTACCATAGTAGGTATCCTTAAAGAAAAAGAGATGACCTCGGCTTTCGGGGGAAATGCGAACATGGAGATTTTCACCACGCACCAGGCATTGAAAGATCTGCTTGATGTAAAGAACTATTCGTATTCCCAGATACTTGTGACCGTAGAAGACCAGAACCAGATAGAAACAACCTCAAAAAAGGTGGATGATTCCCTGCGAAGGCTGCATAAAGACGAAGGATATAATGTTTTCATGATGAAATCGATACTTGAAGGGATCGGTAAGTTGCTGAACATGATAAAGTACGCCCTTGGCGGCATAGGTGCAATAGCTCTCATGGTAGGGGGTATCGGCATAGTCAACGTAATGATGCTCACAGTCACCGAGAGGGTAAAGGAAATAGGCGTGATGAAAGCGGTAGGCGCCACAAAGGAAAATATCCAGATGATCTTTATGTTTGAGTCTGGACTTCTGGGGCTGGTAAGCGGTCTGATAGGTATTACCATCGGCGCGGGAATCTCGATACTGATATCGACGCTCGGCTCAATCCCTATAGCTGTCACATGGACTTCGCTTGCAATCGGGCTGCTTTTCGGAGTGATTACAACAACGGTGGCAGGGGTTTATCCTGCAAATAAGGCAGCGAGGCTTGATCCGGTGGAGGCGCTGAGAGCGGAGTAAACATGAAAAAACCAAATGTAACTTTGTATTATGCAATTTTAATTTTTTCATTGCTTCTTGCAGGCTGTATCTCTGATGAAAAGCCGCGGCAAGAGGAGCAGGACAGACAGATAATAGCTCAAATGTCTTTAGAATGGGCTGTTCTGGATAAAAACATCCCTGATTATAATCTGATAAGAGACAAAGATAATATTTTTCTTTCTAATAGGAACATCGATAAAAGCTATAATTTCTCGCTGGAGAATATCACCATCAGTATATTAACGCCCGAAGAAATTAAGCAAAAAAGTGAGGCAGAAGGCGATTTCCTCTACCTTGAGTTTGAGAAGATAGATATTAGCAGCAGAGGTGCGACCGTTAAACTGAACAATATCTGGGCGCAGAATGAAACCAGCAGGAAAACCATAGCCTACCTGAGCGGCGGCGAAGCCACCATCCCATTTACGAAAGAAGGAGATAGGTGGGTGCGTCAAATATCACAGAGTCCTGGATTTCATAAGTTGAAGTAGAGTTTTTTGGGATCAATTTTGGATTGAAAGAAACGGAAGTTTATACTTTGTGTGGCTCAGAATATCTGGATCAAGATACAATGAAAGAGATTGAAGCCGAAGTTAAAAAGAAGACTTTCTGGAAAACCTGTTTCTATGCCTCTCATTGAGCGAAAGCTTTTATCCAGGGAACATATAACATTAATGTGTGAGTGGAAGCAATAAATCACTCATTCAATAAGACAGGGAGAGAAAAACATGCCAAAATTAGTAGTTGTGTATCTCAGTACATCAGGTAATACAAAAGCGATGGCAGATGCTATTGTAGAAGGGGCTCAATCAAGAAATATTGAAGCAAAAGCCATAAATTTCAATGAGGCAAGGATAGAAGAATTGAAAGATGCCGATGCAATTGCAATCGGATCTTCCACATTTTACTATAGA
>JAPMTX010000172.1 GCA_026552855.1 Candidatus Methanoperedens sp.
TTCACAAGGTCGATATGAGGCACCTCAACGTTCGTATTCTTGCAGGACAGCTGGAGACCCGGCACATCGGGACGGCGTATGCGGAAGTTGTCGAGAAGTGTTCTGCCTTGCCCCAACTGGTGAGGCGCAGCAAACCGATCGAGGAACAGCAGCATATCGAAGAGATACGCAGCCGGCCCGAAGATACTCTTACAGTGAGCGCATTCGCAAAATCCCAGATCTTCACTCCCGAAGAGGTCACGCCATGTCGATAGAGCCTGTCCTTGCTCGTCCGTTGGTTCCGGCGAACCGAGTACGGCTAATGATTTTCTATTAAACTGATCCGACAGTGTCGAGAACATCAACTTTGCCATAGCCGAAGCGTGTACCGCTCTTGCGTGCACGGTCGCCGCCTCATCAATGCTTTTATCGAATGCTGGAGCAAACCGTTGAGCGAAATCGGCAGGATCGGTCTGGGCGATAGCTCTGGCGGAGTTGAGACCTGCGCCGACCAGTGTATGAATCGGGGTGAGGCTCTTTGTCAGACGGTGAAGCCGCTGGAATGTCGCCAGCCCGCGGCGGGCTTCCCGACCTTCCTCATCCTTGAAAAGTTCAGGATGTTCTCTCTCGATACTCACGACAGGGACCGAGGGGTCAAGGGAAGTCTCTTTTCTCAGGATGTTGTGGACGGATTTTCCCCATGCATACGACTCAGCATGCTTTTCAAAGTGCGACCGGATCGCCTGCTTTGGATACGCGCGCTCGAATGTGGTCCTGAGTTCTTTTGCAAAGGCGTGGGTGGAAGCGCTGCTGTCTTCCTTCTTGAAGATCTCGGGAACCTCGATCTTTTCCCTGCTGATGAGATCCACCCACTCTTTCTCCTCCCATTCCGCTATTTTTCCCGCCTCTATCTTTCCCGCGTCACGGAATTCGCCTTTATCGGAACGCAGTTCCAGGGCGCGGATGAGGTCACGCTTGTCGCCGATGCGGTCTGCGACTTCAAGCGTGAAAAGGACTGCGTCCTTTTGGGATTCCAGTTTTGAACCTTTGATCCGATCCAGGAACCGCGCGGGGTCGCCACGCGCCTCAAACCAGATCCGCGCGGCATCATGCCGCAGCGTCTTGCCAGGCAATCTCTTCTTGAGAATTTCCTGCAGCGAGTTCAACTTCCGTGCCTCTTCAGAAGCCTCACAATCGCTTTGCCCTTCAGCAACCGGCTCCACAATCTCTGATAAAATACTCTTTATTTCTTTTGTGATCATCCTGGCAGTCCGCTCATCCACCACACCTGTGAGTTTGAGTTCATGCTTTTCCTGGAACTCCAGAACCGCCCTCTTTGTTTCCTTGCCGAAGTAACCGTCCTCTTTCAGGGGAAAGACCAGTTTGTTTAAATCACGCTGCAGAAGTTTGACATCTTCTCCTTTCATGCGTATTGAAAGATTTCTTTTTTTGGGATTCATAATTCTACTCCTCCTTTTATGATAATATCAGATGATATTGATCTACGCACCTTCCCAGTAATCCTTTACCCTCACCGCTTCATCCTTTCCAGGCCATGGCGGCATGGTAGCGATGATGAAGCGCAGGGGCTCCTGCCCGGTGTTGCGGAATTGGAAATGAGTTCCTGTAGGTATGGTAAGGCATATACCCGGTCCTACATCAACCACTTTTTCCCGTCCTCCCTGTTTGCGCCAGACCTTGCCCTTCCCCTTGATAAAGTACCAGATATCTTCGACGGTCTTATGAGTAACAGCCTGAGAGATGCCCCCGCGTGGCAGCGTACAGTGCGATAATCCATCACCTTTCATTTCGGGCAGCAGTCGTATTTCAGATCCATCCGGTGCCAGGTAGTCATATTTTTCTGGCAATTGTTTTGTTTCAAATGTTGTCATATATGAATCCCTCCATGATTGATATTTATGATAAGATCCCGCCCCTGCATCTTGTGAAGCTGCAAGTAGCAGCAGATGAAACACTCCTTACTTTTATGGAGATCATTTCAGCCGTCCACTCATCCACCATGCCCGTCGGTTCGATATTATGCCTTCTCTGGAACTCCAGGACCGACTTCTTTGTCTCTTTGCCGAAGTGGCCGTCCTCTTTCAGGGGAAAGTCCAGTTTGTTCAGATCACGATGCAGACGTTGACATTTTCTCATTTCATCCGTATTGTTAGATTTCTTTTTTTTGGGATTCATGATCCTACTCATCCTTTTTTATTGTTATTGAATAATGTCCTTGTGCCTACCTGACTGTCGATACGTTTTCTACTTTATTTTCCATCTCTAAATATGCACGAAGTAAACCGACTAATCCTGTCACTGTGCTTCCAATCTGTTGCATAGAAAAGAACGAGGGTTGAACCAGAATGCTCTGTGCAACTTGTCCATAATTACCAAAAGGTACATTCAGCACTGTTCCACTGCTTGTTACGCTTACCGTCTCTAGATAAGCCCGTATAGCAACTCCAGTCCTATTAGTCAACTCTTGTATGGCATTGGGTGAGCGCGCAACCTTACATGCAATTAGGTCGACAAGTGAAACATTTGCTCGTTTAATGATATCTGCTAGGGCTTGAGCAGGCCGCACTTGACCTGCTATTTCAACGATACCTGGGCCGCCGTGTGTTACAAGTTGCAATTCGTTACGGGCTGCTGTGGATGCAGAGGAGAGTAGCTTTGCCTGTGATTGTGCAAATGCCTCAGTGGACGTAGATGCTACGCTTCCTGCCTTCAAAGCACTAAATACCCGGAACATAGGTGCAGCCAATCCAATTGCTCGAAGAACATCCTTCCCAACGCCCCATCCACCTTCAGCTGTACCCTCGCCAAGTTTAAGCATATCAACGAAACCTCGTCCCAAATCCATTGCACTTTGAAGCATAGTAGCAATAGCAATTTTACCGAGATTAGGATTCCCCGATATCCATTCATCAAGAATTTTACTTGCCTCTTCATATTGTTTTTCCCACGCTATGGCAATATCTCCAGCCGTATAGATTTCCTCGATATCTATATCTTCTTCCTGAGGCGAAACGATGTTTATGTCTATTGATTCCTGACCCTCATCCTTGCCATCATCGATTAGGCCTTGGTCTTCGAAGTTAAACTCAATATGTTGCACTCCGATTTGGTCATAAAAATCGAAGGCATTATCAGGGAGTTCAATTTCCGATTTTTCACTTCGTACAGTTTGGGTCCCTATGATATCAGTGAGTGTGACTGGTGATCCCTTAGCATATAGAAAAAGATTCTTTCCATCAACATCACCAGCCGGATCACAACTCACCCACCTCCCCACCCACGGCGCATAATACCGCGCACCATAGTAATATAGCCCCGTCTCCTCATCACGCTCTTTTCCTGTATAGCGATACCTTTTTGTGCTCACCTCCACGCTGCTGCGCGCCGCCTGGTATGAGGTGCTGCCGTAGGGATAGTACTCTTCATAGGAGATCACCTCTGAATTCTCATCGAGTTCAAGAGAGGCTGAACCGAGGTGATTGCCGTGCTGGTATCTGATCAGGGTCTCGGGTACTATTGTGCGATTCTTGATATCAATGGTCTTGGTATCCACAAGGGCGATGCGCTGCTTGTCATCCATGATATGGAGCGATTCCCGTTCAAGTTCAGGATCGGGATTCCCGCCGCTGTATTTTCGATAGACCTCAAAACCGCCGAGATATATTCGCTCTTCGATAATGTTACCGCTATTCTTCTCAACTACCTTGCGCACCCGCTCACCTGCTGCATCGTAAACATAATACGCAATGGTACCACCCCCCTTATCCACCATCTGAAGCTGATCCTCGAAGTCCCAGTACATATTGGGCTGTTCAGGATCGGAATGATTTGCGAAATGCTGCATTCTGGTCATGTTGCCGTGTTCATCATATTTGTAATCCGCTTTATCGCCCCTCACTGTTGTCGAACTTAAGCGGTTGCTGAACATGCCTGTTTCGACAAGACTTTCCTCAATATAGTCATATGTTCGAATCCAGCTACCGCTGTTGGCATAGTGCTTGAATTCTGAAAAGTTACCAACCTCGTCATACTCGTAAAGCTCACAGAAATTGCGCATCGCCTGCCCGTTATGTGGATGTGCAAGGTTGACCCGATCCCCATCGTTCCAGTTGGGTATTGATGCCTGTCCAATGTGTTCTCTGCCTTTTGCCTGGATCAAGCGGTAGATGGCGTCGTATTTATATTCTGCATCTGGCCTTACTACCTGCCCGTCAAAGTAGATCGTTTGCTGGGCATCATCGCGGATGACAACGATATTCCCGATAGGGTCATAGGTATAATGGATATTCTGCAATCCGCACTGCTTCCCTTCAGTAGGTTTTTCAGGGGAGGCATATAGGGGCGGAGGGGGATCATTGCCATCGCCGCCACAATCTCTGGTAAAAGCCGCACCGCGCCTTGTGTAAAGATGGGACAACCTGAATGTTTCAGGATCGTATTTGTAGCGGGTCTCTGCGCCGTTGCCGTACTGGATCAACACGCGCTGTCCCTTTTCATTATAGTCGATATTGGTGACAGCGTGGTGGGTGGCTGTGCCCGGCGGAAGCAGCCCGTCCGGCTCAGCAACCTGTTCCAGCCACACGTCCTCGCGCTCAAGCAGGTTCGCCTCGTTATAGACCGGCTGGATCACATTGAGCTTTGTCCCTGCCCTGTTGCTATGAGGGGCTATGATCTGTATCGGTCGGTTGAGGGCGTCGTAAGTTGTGCGGCTGGCAAAGGTTTCGGTTTCCGGTGATGGATAATGTCCCCAGTTAACCTGCGATCTGTAATCCGGCAGCAATTGACGCGTGGTGATCAATAGATTGCCCTTGAAATCGTAACTATCACTGACAAGGATTCCTGCCCCGTCTTTTACTTTCCATGGCTTCAACCGGTGGTTGGTGATCTCAGGATTCGGTTTTGATTCGCCATACTCGGTCTCCTCTGCGAGAAATTCCGCCCCGGTGGAGTCGGTAACGAACAGTCCCACGGGGCGCCGAAGGGCATCATAGGTCATTCGTCTCTGGAAACCGCGGCTGTCCCAGGCGCGGATGGGCTTGCCTGTCACGTCGTTGAGCGTCCAGCGCTTGCCAGCTTCCATGCTCGACTGGTGGATGCGGCTGCCCAGCATGTCGTAGTCGTACTGCATCACGATGCGATCCTTCGCATCTATGACTTCGCGCTGGTTGCCTTCGATATCCAGTACAACTCGCGTGCGGTACTCCTCATCTATTGGAGTGAATGAGCCGTTTGTGCGGCGCTCGAACTTATTGTGTGCTACCGTCAGGAACGTGCGTCCCAGAGTATCTAAATAAGCCACCGTCGGGGTATCGGCATGAACCAGAGTGCGGACAGCGGCTTTTTTCTCAGGGTCCAATCCTGGAAGGTCTTCGGGCGGGGCATTGGGATCCACGTCTCGCTTCTGGAGCCATGTTTTCCAGTCTTCAGGTACCGGTGCGACTTGCTTGAAATATTTTTCAACATAGTCTGAAATATCTGGGTCTGTCCGCGGATGCGTCGCCACCGTATCATTCACGTCGTACGTCTTCTGGTGCCATGGATCAAACACCACTTTTTCATAGGTGTGATTCGGATGCAGCGTGCATATCACCCGCTCCACAGGATCGTAAAAAAGCACAATTGTGACGCCGGTATCTGTCATCTCACGCTCTTCCTCGTAGAGATGCGTGCTGCTGAAGAACGGTTCGTACTGCTTCACAGGCTTTCCCTTATTGTTGAAAACGGTTCGCCCTTTTCCCACCCATCGATGATCGGTAGCAGTAGGCTCAGGTTTTCCATCTTCAAGAACGAGCCTGCCGGGTCTAATATCGCCGCTCGATAAGTCATCTGCCTCTCGCTCAGGCGCCTTGCCGGATTCTGCCTGTATCTTTTTCTGTATCTCGCGCCCGAAACCATCCGAATAACTGAAGCTGATCTGGATCGGTGACTCGTCTCCGCCCGTATCACTTGAATGGATCTCCCGTGCAAGCGTGGCGGCAAAAGGCGGTTGACCGCAGCGCAGGAAGCGGTCGATGTCATAAATGATCCTGGTCGTGGCGTCTTTAATGAGATCCAGCGCCGTATCTCTCGGGTTTTCGATGAACCTCCGGATATCCGACAGGGTGATATCGGCTTCGAATGCAATCATCGGATCTCCAAGGTTTTCTGTTTCCTTCCCCATCACCGCAGTTCCCACCACCATACCCAGCGCGTCGAATTTTGCTTTTGAGCGGTTCCCGTTCGGGTCCGTGACAAGCCTGGGCTGGAGCACCCGGTAGTCATTATCAGCGCGGACAACATTTCTTACTGCATCCTCTGTCCTGACCATAAGAAGGTCATGAGGCTTATCATAATCGATGGTCGTGCTGTTGCGGAAAGGATCCGTGAACTTGCGCGGCAAAAAGAAGTTCGCGCAGGCTTCGGCAAGTTCTGCAGCGGCTGTAGTATCAGGATTGATCACATTGGCATCGGGATCGTAGAACACCTGTCCGGATGGTATCCACCAGTTGGCATCACCATTGAAGTGCACATATCCGCCTTCTGTGAACATGCTGTCGTTTGTCCGCGTACCGAACACCGCGGTCAGCAAATCCGGCGTGAACGCAAGCTTGTAGGTTTCACCTGGCAGCGCAAGGGATTCAAGTTCCTCTGACAATCCTGTGAGGTTATTTTTTCGATATACCGTGCGCACATGCTCGATGAGACGGCGGTAAGCATGATCCTCTCTTGCCCCCGTATGCGTTATGTCTTCATAATTAATGTCCCAGCTGCCGTTTGAGAAATCGGCGCTTTCCACAAGACCGTTTAGAAATTCAAATTTGAAAAGGGGAGTTACGCCTGGAGGTGCTGAAGGAGTTTGGACCTTGAAGACTTCGAAAGTCCGGGAATCCAGGATCAGAGGAGCACGGTAGGCATCCTCCTCAAGAACATCATTGGTGTAACGGTTCTCAGTAAAGGTGATCAGTGTCTCCTCCTGTTTTCTCTGGTCATCCAGGGAAAGCCCGGGGTCTTTGAACCTCCGTCCATAGCCCACAGCCACTGACCTGAGCACATTGCCGTACTCATCCACAGCCAGCGTGAGGGAATGCGTCACTCTCGGGTCTGAGGCTTTCCGGGCGTCCGGTGCAGAGATCGGATCGACAAGCATATCGCCATTGACCGCGAACAGCTTGCGCTCATAATGGAAATCGACCGTCTCGCGCGCATGAGTGAAGAATACTGCATGTTTATTGGTGCCGCGAGGCTGCAGGCATTCGATAGTGTAGTTGCGCTCAGATACTTTGTAGGGTCGGTCAGATTTCTCGGTGAGCGTCCCATCAGGGCGACGCTCGCGCGCATAGATCTCCTGGCGGAGAATACTGCCTTTCAGCGAGCGGCAGGCTTCACGGACTTCATCGCTGCTCAGGTGGTCAGGCAGTACCGTGTCAGGAAGCAGCATAGCCTTAAGCTGCTCTTCAGAAAGCTCTCCTTCGCCCAGACCTGGATTGCCCTCACGATAATATTCACCTTCGAACTGTTTCGAGATAATACCATCTTCAAAATACGCCCCTGTATGGAACCAGGTACGTGTAAGCACCGGCGGAACGAAAGACCCTTCATCCCAGTTCGTATCATCTCTCTCTGCTGCTGCGCCATCATAATCCATCTCCTCTGTATCACACTGCTCCACCATCCCGAAGCCGCGGAACTCCCGCTCTATGCCGTCAAAATATCCGTGGTGGTAGGCATAGCGGGTAACGAAGCGGTTCCTGCTTATGCGGTCGTATGTCTCCACCCGTTCAACCACATGCACCGGGAATGGTATCCGCGTTATCCAGGGTTTTCCATCTTTTTTGTCCTTGAGATAGAACTTCGTGGACGCAGCGTATGTGACCGCGGTCTTTGCACCCATGTTGTTATTCGATCTTTCCAGGAGATGCGGTTTCTTTCCCATCAGGTCGATGAAAAGCATCGGTCTTCCCGAGTCGCAGGGCAGGGGCGATGACCAGACAAGGCACGCCGTGCCGTTGCCGAAAAGGTCTGCCACCTGTATGGACGAAAAATTATCGATATGGGGAAGGCAGGTAAGCGTACGCGCGCCGCTCCAGCTGTTGCCCGAGTGATTGAAGTATATCTGAACGCCATCATGTCCCAGGTAGATGATATCGGTCACACCCGAGCCGTCCACATCAGCCAGGCGTATTCGCTTCTGGTCGAACTGGTCGGGATGATCGAACCAGGGTGCGTTGTCCATCGTCACCCGGGCGCCGAAACGCCCGTAGCCAAGGTTTGGCCAGTAGCACACCTCTCCGTTGCGGATGCGCACCAGGTCGGTAAGTCCGTCGCCTGAAAAGTCTGCCAGGAAGATGGACTGCGTGCCGTCGTCAAACACAAGGCGCGGTCCTTTTTCCTCATCAAGAGCCTGGCGCACCTCTTCGGATAGCCCGAATCCCTCCTCTGCAAGCGATGGATACCAGGTGAACACCTCGTCTTCCGTGATCATGACGTCCGCATGCCCGTCGCCTGTGAGATCCACGAACCTGAGGTTCGGGTCTTTCCAGGAAATATTTGGAAGGGACTCGAACGGGATGAAATTCTCCCATTTCCGGTCATGCGTGCGCTCGTAAAATCCTGGCACGGTACCGCCAAACTCCACGACATCAAGCTGCCCGTCGCCGGCAAGGTCAAGAAGCTGCGTATTGCCTCCGCTCAGGGAAGCAGGCGAAGGTCTGGAGGCAACCGTCTCCATCGATCCGAATTCCCCATCGCCCAGGTTGGGTTTGTAGAACCATGCCCCTCCCTGTTCCGTAAGAATGCCGGAGAGACCTTCCCCGTCAAGGTCCACCCACTGGTATCGTGTGCCGTCCACGCCTTCAGGCAGATTCTCAAGGCTCGAAGGTTCGATCGTCTTTATTTCATCCTGGATGACCGCCTGACTGTACTCGAATTCCAGCGGCGGGAGTGACTTCTTGAGGTAAAGCGGTCTGGTTTCGTCACGCACATATCCAGACTGGGTAACGGATTGAATGAACGATGCAAAGCGCGTGCTGCCCTTATGCTCAAGCTCGGTTTCGACCACTACAGGTTGCGAGTAGTCCATGTCATTATAATTAAATTCCGTGGAGCGCACCAGGCAGGGCTCGCTACCAAGTTCCGGGAAGTGATGGAACATCAGCACCCGCTGGCAGCGGCGATAGGTGCGGACTTCAAAGCCCGCCCTGTACGTGGAGAAGGGATCAGGGCGGCATTTCCATGTTCGACCTGCTATTGCCGAAGCCTGGAACCGATACTCAAAATGATCGTCCAATTCTGCATAATGACCTTCTCCATAGTCAAGAACTACCTCAAACATCCATTCTGCAAGGTCAAAGTCAGGCTGTACGATATGTGATATACGAAAGCTCCGTTCGTTCGTGTCGATTAGCAGCGGTTTTCGGTTGCCGCACTTTATTCGTTTGAGATATTTGTTCGCTGTGCGCAGACGATGGATTTCGTTTGTCTGAGAGAGATCAATCCCGTTTTCATTCTCAGGTTCATATTCATAGACAATAGCATTGCCTTTGTCATCATAGCTTTCACATATCAGCCAGCTGAATATCCTGCTCTCATCAGCCGGGTCAAAAATACGGGAATTATTATCCCTGCCGTATACGGTGATGATGTTGTCTTTTGAAATTGAGCGCCAGTGCACATCCCCACACTCTGAAGTCCATCTTTCGATGCGGGCAAAGAGACCTTCGATGCGCGGTCGATATAAATCGATTCTATAGGTTTTGCCGTTTATAGTGCGAGTTGGGATGGGCTTTCGAATCCATATGCCTCCTTCTTTCACCAGTACTGGCACCAGGTCTTCTGCTCCTGAGAGAATGAAAACATCGGATTCACTGGCATCCTGATATTTAGGCAGACCCTTATCGGTCTTGCGGGTGATGGAGGGGAGCGGCAGGCTCCAGCCAAAGCCGAACGGTCCGTTGCCTAAGCCCGAGTCATACGAAAGCGAGAGCTGCGGACCGAAACCCGAGCGACCGGGCGAAGTGAATATCGGAACGGTCATGGATCCTGTGCCCGTCACCGGATTTGCCGCGAATTTCTCGCCGATGCCGCGGATCGCGCCCCCGCCTTTCGGGAGAGATATGGATGGAACAGGGGATGATTGTTTGCCTTCGTCAGCAGCGTTTTTCGCCGGTTCTTTTTTAGAATCCTGTTGTTGGGTTCCACCGGTCATGAGCATCTCCTTCGGTAATAGATAAACCTGTGCTTCGAAGTTCCGAATATTTCAGACTGGCTATGATCGATCGAAATTCTTTTGAACCCGCTTCCCCAATCAGCGCCATACCATCCCCTTCATCTGATAGCAGGCTGATAAATCTCCTTTTTTGCCCCATCGCAACATTGCGTTTTCTGTTATTTTTTGCCCTTTTTTGAACCGCATATTCCACCACCGCCTGAATAAAAGGTCAAATCCATTTTTGCATGGGTTTGATAGATCAGACCCTCATTCTAATAATGAAATGATAGGAAAATTTTCTTCTTTGTATAAGAATGTTTCTAAAAATTTCTCGTTGTGTATAGTCCCGAAAAAATTTATCTTGTTGATCAATCTCTTTCTACTGATCTTTGGGCGAAAATTTCATTTATGATTGACATCATCCTGTCTTTTCTTTTTCACATATCTCCTCAGCGCTCGTCCTTCGCACATCGGTGGCTGCTGGTTTGACTGCATTATTTTTCCCATCGAGCGCCTCGACCGCCCTTCAGGCAACCTCGGCATTTCGCATATTTAAGGACTTGAGATTTCTCTCATAAAATATGTAATTTAGACCGAGACTTATAAATGGGTTATGGAAGATAGCCATGCCTTCACATCCTCTCCACCAAACCTTGTTTCAAATTCCCCTTCCCTGATGTAATTGATCTTCCAGCCTTTGTTGAATGTCGCCCGTATTTCAGCCTGAGTCACTCTCCTTGGCCCGTATGATCCCGGCTCATGCTCGCTGAAACAGAGCATGAAATACCTGCCGCCGGGAAGGAGTACAGAAGACAAACTTGCGGCGAAGATCGGACGCTCCTCATCAGTGAACACATGGAATAGGCCGCAATCGATCACAGTATCGAACTTATTCTGAAGTGATTGAAGTCTAAGGGCATCGCCAACCAGAAAGTTTACTTTTACTCTGCGTTCTTTAGCCTTCTCTCTTGCCTTTTTGATAGCAGATGGTGCCGCATCGATACCCCACACTTCAAAACCAAGATGAGCAAGATATAATGCGTTCTCACCTGTTCCGCATCCCACATCAAGCACTCTTCCGCTTATCTCTCCTTCTTCCGCTAGCCTGATGAACTCCTTCTGGGGATGCCCGATATCCCACGGTGGAATGCCTCCGTATGCGGAATCAAAGAAATCCATGATTTTCCCTTTCCTCTCTATGATATACGCGATTGGTGATGATAAAGATGGATAATGAGTCGATGGCTCTATATGACAACATCATGACCGGCGCCCCTCCGGGTGTAATTGCCGGGGAATTAGTACGTCGAATAACCGCTCCTTCGTCGCGGTAATTCGCCTGCTGGCTGGGCGGTAGTCGTCGCTTCGCTTCCGACAACCGCCGGAATGGGTGGGCATATCATACTTCATGTTTGAAATTGTTCACTTAATATGGTGATATGATCTATCCATTCAAATAGACTGCAGAAGCCATGAATGCGTCCTCAGGTTTTCCGAAGAACTCACCATCGGGGAATACGGATAGTTCATACTTTTCATTGCTATATGTATAGAATGCAAAACCCCATCGATCATTGCCGAAATATCGAAGCCTGCACAGATGGGTGGGAGTTTTTCGAAGCCGTTCAATATATTCTTCCCTCGTCTCAGGCCAATCTTTCGGATGCCAATCCTCACTGACCTCTGGCTCCTGAAAAGCATCAATATAACAGAATTGACCCTTGAAGCGTATATCAAGATGGGTGTACTTTCCTTTGAAATGCTGCTGGGAAATGTTATTGATACGCCTTTCAACATCGTTTTTAACTGAATCAGGGATTTTTATCCCGCCCGAGTCGGGATCAAAAACCCAGACTTTACGCGGTGACATGGCTATCTCAAGAGATATTGTTCACTTTTCTTAAGGTCGTTATACCACTCAGAACAATTTTTCTTAATAAACTCATCCATCTCTTCCACATCCTTCGGATCCTTGTTCCTTTTTCCCCACTCCTCAAGAATATGTCTGAAACTGTCATGCGGATCATCCACAGCCCAGTCCTGGAATTCTGTTGCGGCTTCTTTTTCAAATTTATATAATCCTTTCAATATCTCCATGCAATGAATTTTTGCCTCCTCAGCCATTGACAGTTCTAGGCATTTCTCAAACTCATCAATATAAGGCTACAGCGCTTCTTCGAACATCTCAGATGCCAGTTCATAGGGATCGACATACCCATCTCGAGTCCTTCCTGAATTATCCCATACATCCTCGACAGCAAGACGATCCAGGTCAGAAAAGACACTCTCAGCGATATCGTCCGGATTAACTCCTACCAGGTATTCAAGCACTATTTCTTCTATCCTCTTCGAGATCTTTGCATCTTCATCAGCCAGTTTTTTCAGGATTTCATATGCATATTTGGCGCGGACATCATCAAGGATCTGTTTTTTCTCAGTCATCCTGGAGGCATATGATTTATTATCCTTTTTGGCTATTTTTTTCATTCGTATCCACTCGCAGAAAACATTGAGTTGATTTCCTCATCTTTGTATATAATCTCTTTTCAATTACCCGTAATGTGTTCATTTTCGAGGAGGGGAAATGCCCTGCTCCGGTATATGGCTCCCGGGAGGCTCTCTGATATTGCAGGGCGGCAGCCCTGTGTCAGGAATTGATGGTGGGAAAGAGGTTAGGAAAATAGACCTGCATCATCGGACATGTGTACGCCCCCTCAGCGCCCGTTCCTGGCACATCTGCGGCTGCTGGCTTTGCCTGTATTGTTCTTCCCATCGATCGCCTCGCCCGCCCTCCGGGCGACCTCGGCGCTTTGCAGAACCGTTGGTCGAAACCGCTTTTCAGAGAGAGGATGGGGGATAATTGACAAGTCTGATATACCCGCTCATCCTGTATTATTCAAAATGAAGTGGAAAGATCATAGACGTCTTATTATAGCAGTAACGCAGATGCAAAACGTTCCTCCTGCCGCATATAGAGGACTATTGGAAGGTGTAATTTACCCTGATAAGATCAATAGCTGGAGGAAGGAAAACGGCGAATCACTGGAATCACACCATAATCCAAGCACTGAGAAAATTTCAAATCTGATAACCCAGGCCCGCCGGTTCTGGCTAAAAGGAGAAGAAAACGATGCCGGATTTCAACTTGGACAGGCTCTGCATTATATTCACGATGGTCTGGTCAGCAAAGGACTCATATGTTTGTTTCATGACTCGAACGAAAGTAAAATACAGATCCTGGATATTCATGAAAATATTATCGAATCTGCCATGAAAGATTCAAAAAGTGATCCTTTTTATGTTGAGGATCTATTACAGCGTGTATCATCGCAGGAACCTGAAAAAGCCTTTGAGACAGCCACATACATTACTGCTTCTCTGATCAGAGCGGTCTTGACTCATCAAACAATTCCAATCGGCCTGGAAGATGAATACAGAAACGCTTACACGCAGCATTCAAAATATCTGAAGGCAGGTATTATTGGAGGAGCTTTCCTCCTTTTAACGGGTGTTTTTATCAATTCCATCCTATTAATTATATTTGCTCCGATTTTATCAATTATTATTGCAAAAACAGATAGAAGCTATTATCGGATTGAAAAGAAGTGGAAATGGTTTAATATCATAGATTAAGCTCTTTGATCCACGAAAGGCAGCAATGGGAATTAATCCAGCATATGGGGATAGGGGATGTGTAATATAGTACGAATTCATTATTATTGATTCAAGAAATATCCATGCCTTCCTTTGACATAGCCGAAAAGCGCCCGCGAATCAACATATTCAAACTGGGCGGCGCATATTATTTCAAGCAGTTCTTCGATGACCTGGAGCTATTTCGGGAACTTGAACCGTACTATGAGAAGGCGCGGTACAGGTTCAGGATGGCGACCGCTGGCGAGAGAAATAAGGTGATGAAAATCCTCGAAAAGAGGGGCTATGATCCCACTCTGATCGAAGACCCTGCACCCTTTACCGTGGAGATCAGCAGGTACCAGAAGTACGGCGAGCTGCTCAAGAATTCAGTGGAGAGCTACCCACTCCGGGATAAGATATTGCTGGTCATGAAGGATATGGCGTGGGTGGAGCGGGCGGCGGCAATGGGGGCGGTGTAAATTCGCATGAGAAAATAGAAGTCTGAAAGAGTCTTCACTTTCCCTCCAATGATATTGTGTCCTTTATGGTTTCCGAGACTTCCATACTATTTCTGAATTTATGAATCTCAGTCAGAAGGTGAACCTTGAAATATTCAAGTCCTATAAATAATTTCTAGTTCTTTCTTGATGGCCTTCCCGATAGCATACGCAAGTAAAGGAGGCACTGCATTTCCCACCTGCCTGAATTGTTCAGTACGCGGGCCTTCAAATTTGAAATTGTCAGGAAAAGACTGACACCTTGCGGCTTCTCTGACCGAAAAGGATCTGCATTGTATTACATCCGGGTGAATATAAAAAGGCAACAGGTTCTCCTATTAGTTTTGGGAGTTCGCGCTTCCCAGCGTACAGTAGCACAGGATTGTGTTGGGTCTAATATAGCGTTTTATCTGAAGTCCTAACATTCGGTCTAAAATAATCCAGCATTTCATTGACCAACACTCCCATAATTGCCCAGAAAGCAAACATGGCTCCAAGGCTTTCAACCCTGTATTTCCATAGCAAATCCGAAGGGACTGAAGGTATGTTGGAATTAGAGGGCACCAATAAGAATGCAGTGACTATAATGACGACAAAGGCAAAAGCTCCTATTGAAACTCCTGATAGGGGATCATATTTCCGGGACAAACGTGAATAGATCATCCAGAAGGCAATTGATGCAAGAATCCCTGCTATGATTATGGCGAAGAATATACTCTGTCTTGTCATTACAGGCAGAGAGGTTTCTATGCCAGGCGGGTTTGGCGGAAGCCAGAGGGACGGAACGAACACCGCCACCAGGAAACCATTTAAAGCCAGAATAAGACCTTTGAACTGAACATTTCTCACAGGAATCCTGTGTTGAACTATAGTATACACGAATGTAAATATTACAGAGTAGAGGATTCCAAGCATGATTGCTCCTGCAAAAGTCCCTAAGTGAACAATATTCCTTGAAATTAATGGATGGAAATCAGGTACCTGGACTTCATAGGTTTCTGCTTCCATTATGATTGGTGTTAGAAATAAAAGGAGAAGTACTCCCAGGGCTGCACCTGCTGCTATACCTGTTACAATCCCTGCTTTTAATATTGATGAAAAATTCAGGGAGCCTTTAATGGCAGGGAAAACCTGCTGCGTGACGGAGGTCATGAAATCCCTCGTGGAGTGCTGGGAAGTTCTCAAAGTTTGCGAATCCTATGATATAAATCGCAAGGGCAATTGTAAGAAAAATTATTGCAAGCTTTGCGAGCATTACATAGTCCAGTTCGTATCTATATTCATGTCCACATCCGTATTCGGTGCTCATTTCTGCCATTATTATCCCTCTATTAAGCAGGATAATCACACAAGAGATAAAATATTTAACCTTTCAAGTAACAGTTGTTATCCATATGGCTAACGATGTTTTTAAAGCACTCAGCAGTACTACGCGACTGAGAATGCTGAGGATATTAGCTAAGAGGGAAATGCATATCGCAGGTCTTGCAAGAGAATTAAGCCTCTCGGTTCCGGTAGTGGCAAAACATGCAAAGCTTCTGGAAAAGGCGGGTTTAATCCAGAGAAGAAAGTTTGGCAAGACTCATGTTCTTGGCAGTAAAGTAAAGAATATGTACAGCATGCTTGATGAACTTGCAGACTCATACGAAGTCAAACTGCAAAAAGGCACCAGTATTCTGGAAGCTCTGAAAAAAGTATCCGGGGTAGAATTAAAAACAGTTGGCGACAAAGAGTTTGTTATGGCAATCGATGGAGAAGAGGGGCTTTACCTTTATGAAGTCGATGGGAACTTACCCAATTCAACAACCGAGGAATTCAAGTTAGAAAAAGACTGCACTATTGAATGGAAAAAGTTAATACCTGTAACGAGGAAGAAGATTTCTGTCAAAATCAAATAGAATAACAGATTACCTTATTCAAATCACTCCTGATTTTTGTACTAATATCTTTTCAGTAAGTTCCTTTCCAAGTGATTTCTCTTCTCCTGCCACCATGACCAGAATCGGTCCCCCGAAGGGAGCAATACTCTTTACTTCAACCTCAACCTGAGGATATAATCCAAGGCTGCCCAGATACTGCAGCATCTCAGAGTTCTCCTCAAAGACGCTTATAATAACTCCTTTTTCATTTGCTTTGAGTTCTGAAAGCTTTACAGTATTATCTTGAACTATCAATCCCTCTTTATCAGGTATCGGATAACCGTGCGGGCATGTTTTAGGATTGCCCAGCTTCTCTTCGATTTTTTCCTCCATCTCAGGGCTTATGTCGTGTTCAAGTCTGCATGCCTCATCATGTACTTTATCCCATTCAAAACCCAGAATATCCGTTAGCAGACGCTCAGAGAGGCGATGTTTTCTTATCACTTTCTTGGCTTCAAGTTCACCTTCTTTTGTCAGTACCACTCCTTTCTCAGCGTACTTCACAAGTCCCTTCTGTTCAAGTTGCTTTAGCATCTCTGAAACAGATGAAGGGCTTAACTCTAGGCGTTCTGCTAATTTCGAGGTGGTGGCAGATTCATGTATCTCCTGCAGTTTATATACATACTCTAGATATTCTTCAATCCTCGGAGATTCTTTTGTCATACTATTAGCCGTAAGGCTTCAGGATAATTAATACTTTACTTCACCGTGGGATATTTGTATTATTTTGTCCCCAATTTCGCCTATCTCTGGGTTGTGGGTTACTATCACTATTGTTCTCCCTTCGCTATGGAGTTCCCTGAATATATCAAGAACTGCTTCCTCATTCTTTTTATCGAGGTTTCCGGTAGGTTCATCAGCTAATATTATTTGAGGCTGGTTTATCAGTGCCCTCGCTATACATACGCGCTGCTGTTCTCCACCAGAAAGCTGGGAGGGCAGGTGATGCAACCTTTGCTCCATGCCCACGCGTACAAGCGCCTCTTTCGCCTCATCTTCGTCCTCAATGCTGTGGAAGTATTGTGCTATCATCACATTCTCCAGGGCGGTAAGATGAGGTATCATGTGGAACTGCTGGAAAACAAGCCCAATATTCTCCCGCCGAAAACGCGTTCGATCCTTCTGGCTGAGCTTCATTGTCTCAACTCCATTTACCAGCAAAGAGCCACTTGTTGGAGAATCAAGGCATCCTATCAGGTTCAAGAGCGTAGTTTTTCCGCTTCCTGAAGGACCCATTATATTAACCCATTCTCCTTTTTCAATAGTGAAACTGGCATCTTTCAGTGCACATGTAGTATCGTATTTTTTAATAAGATTTTTTGCTATTATCATTTTTTTATTCACCTCTTAGTATTACAGCCGGGTCGATTGAAACTGCACGCCTTATAGGCAGAAGGCTTGCAATTGCAGCGACCAATATTGAGATTAAAATGGTGAGAATGAATACTTCTGGCTTTATCGACACCAGCATGTCAAATATCTCCATTCCAATGAATTGCGAAAGTGAAAGCCCGGCAAAATATCCAAGGACGCCACCTGCTGCGCCCATTACCCCTGCCTCGGCAAGAAACATAGCTGCAAGCCTGCCGTTTCCGCAGCCGAGTGCTTTCATGAGTCCTATCTCCCGGCTTCGCTCAAGCACGCCTGTTATCATTGTGCTCAAGAGACCAAGGCATGCGGCTGAAAGTACAAAAAAAGCCACTAAGGAGATTAAAAGCTGGGTCTTATCAAGAAGAGCTTTTTCACTCTCAGCTACCTGACGGATCTTCTTCACTTTATAGCCTTCATTCTCGAGATACTTGATAACTTCATCGACATCTCCAAGAACACTCACCTGTACCAATGTAGCCCCACTTTTGCCTGAAATCTGCTCCGCAGTTTCCACGGGGATGAAAATCCTGTTATCATCAGGCGTGCCTGTATCCAGGATACCTGAGACTTTAAAGGATCTCTTCCCCAAGCTCAATGTATCGCCGGTTTTAAGTCCCAGTTTGTTGGCAGCATTAATACCCAGCAGTACCTCTTCACGTTTAGGAAGTACGCCTTCAATATGCCACCATGGGTTCATTTTTTTTGCGGCTTCAAGATCTGCCCCTGCAAATTCTATCTTTTTTGAGTTAACCTCAGCTTTGAAATAAAGAAAAGGGACAGAACCAATGATGGAACTATGCGTAGTATTGAACTGTTGGATATATTCTCCTTCGCCTGGAAGGACAACTAGATTGGCTCCATAGCTTCTAAGTTCCTGTCCCATCCTCTCCCTTATATCCAGAGAGATGGTTAGCAGTGAAGTCACCATGGCAGCACCAAGCATTACTGCAATTATAGATATCAAAAGCCGCTCTTTTCTTACCCAGAGTGATTTTGTTACCAGACGAGTGAACAATTCAATCACCCCGGAGTATGACGGATGGTTCTATTTCAACAGCCTTTTTCACTGGCAGCATGCTGCCAAGAAGAGCTACTCCCACCGATAGTATCCCTGAAATCAATACAGAGGAAAGGGAGGGATTTATAATTGCGCCGAATACCCACATGCCTACCATTCTGGCAAGTACAGCGCCTATAAGAATTCCAATTGCTCCGCCTATGATGCCCGTAACAGCCGCCTCGGCAAAGAATAGCTGCGCGATTTGATTTCCATCAGCACCTATCGCTTTCATCAACCCGATTTCTTTTTTTCTCTCGAAAATTGAGGTATTCATGGCTGCTGTGACTCCTATGGAAGCTGTGGTCATAGCTACACCTGTGATTAAAAACATAAGCCATTCAAATTTTTTAAGCAGCTTTCCTTCGTTGTCCGCCACCTGCCTTATGGGCTTGGCGCTTGCATTTGGCACTACCTCTTCGATCTGGAGCATTATGGAGGAAATATACGGCGTACAGTACCAGATTTCGTATTTTTCAGGTGGAAGCTTGGATGGGTCTATCTTCTGTTCAGGCTCGGGTTTGGTCAGTGCACTAACTACTACTCGATCAACCATACCCGGCTTCTCAAAAAGCATCTGTGCATCCTTGAGAGATACTATCATCTGATCATCCTCATCCCCGCCGGTGGAGAGAATACCTGATACTTTGAAAGTTGCATTATTACTGCCGAACTCTGCCCTGAAAAGATCTCCTCGCTTTAGCCCCAACTTTTCAGCAGCATTTACACCAACCAGAGCTTCGCTCTGCGCAGGCCATTCTCCATCCACCTTCCACCAGGGCGCTACTGTCTTTACCCCTGTCCTGATAATTGCCTCTTTCTCGTCCGCTTTTCTATTCCCGATAAATGTCTTGTTGATCCCTGGTATCCTGATTTCCTCGTCTAAATAAGTGCCGCTCAGTACTATTTCTGTGTCTTTTACCTTTACAGCATCACTGAGATAGGGAGAATATCCTATGATATTATGCCGCCAGAAAATGGTCTTCATTTTGTAGAGTTCGCTCTCATTTATGAATGTGCCCTCTGATGATGGTAATAAAAGAATATTTGCACCGTAGCTTTTTAACTCTCTTCCCATTTTATCATTAATATCAAATGATACTGTGAGAAGGGTTGAGGCTATGGATGCGCCCATGACCACCGCCAGTACTGCCAGAGCTATTCTTAACTTTCTGCGTTGGATAGCGGAAAAAAGGAGGTGCAGGAACATTCTAAAACCCCGGGTTACTTTTTAAATATATCGGCTTTTTCTCCGATATCTTCAGTTTTTATCACAATATCGCTGCCATTTACCGTATATTTAAGAGGAATCGGATTGCATCCTCCTGCTTCGCCTACGGTATCAGGGTTAATAGGCGCCCCGCACCGCTTGCATATAAGCTCATCCCCTTCCTGTACATAACCGGCCGCGCCGCATAGATTGCAGGCATCATAGGCTACAGCAACACTCCCATCGCTTTTCTTTATTGCAAGAATCCTGACATTGGCTTTACCATCGTCGCCGTGCATGGGACAGCTCTCACCTGCGGCATGCTGCATATCGCAGACGTATTTATGCAGATTTCCATCTGTGACTTTTGCAGCGGGAATCTTTACCATGCCCCCTGATGCACTTACTTTTTCAGGCGCAGGGTCGATTCCGGACGGCAGGGCTGATATCTGAGCGCTCACAAATGCAAGTATTAAAGCAGCTGAAATCAGACCTACTACAATTTTCCGATTTTTCTCTCTTCTTGCTGCTCCAAGCACTTTTCTCTTTTCGATACCTTCCAGATTATCAGTATTAACCTGACGCCAGGGAACCATAATGAACAAAAGTACAAGAAAACCAAGCATAATGCCTGTGAATGCAATGGATGCCGAATCCTTGACGAGCGGGCCTATGATTCTCATCCCTGTCTGGCCCAGGCTTATTATTCCCACTTCTGACCATTCATGTATCCCGCCAATGATCAATTGGAAGATTATTATCGTCAGCATGATTCCTGTTATCTGGAAGAACCTCCCAAGGTTCATCCTGAGGCTGCCTTTAATGAACAGGTAGCCAAATAACGCAGCCAGTGCAAGTCCAATGATGCCTTCCACAGCAACAGACAGGCTTGCTTTTGAAACAGTCGCTGAAAGGAACAGTACTATCTCTGCGCCCTCCCTGAATATCATGAAAAAGGTAAGCGCCAGAATACCCAATGCCTGCCATTTGCTCATCACCCTTTCCATGCTCTGCTCTATATCCTTCCTGATGTGCTTTGAAGTACGGTGCATCCACAGCAGCATTGTAGCCAGGAAGAACGCTGTTATGAAGAACATCAAACCTTCCATGAACTCGTTCCATTCTGTTTTGAGCATCTGTATCGCTATTGCAGTAGCTATGCTTCCAGCCACTGCCGCTACTATCCCGGCATATACATATTTTTTCAGTGCAAGCTTGTTGGTCTTGCCAAGGTATGCGAGTATTATGCCAATCACAAGTGCTGCTTCTATTCCCTCTCTTAAAGTAATTGTCAGTGTTTCAAACATTATTTTGCCTCTTGTTAGGTTTACCTAATATTTTATAATGCAATAGTAGTTATTAAAGATTTCGGTTATCCTAATATTATATTTCTGATAACCTTAATATTAGAAAATCCTATATAACAAAACATATAGAACGCTGTGTGGAGAGGGTTATTCAGACCAGGTATGATAATCTTACCTGGTATGGGAATTTCGCTGGAGAGGGATAGGAAGGAAAAATAATTAACGGCCAAGAAAGTATAGTAGAAATCAAATAGAATGGCAGAGTACCTATTCAAATAAAAAACGAGGTGCATTATGGAAAAAGTGATCCTTGATATCGCTGGAATGCGCTGCGGTGCATGTGCTGTTGGCATTGAGCTTGCGCTTGCAAAAAAGAAAGGAGTCAAAAGCGCAAAGGTCTCTTTGAATGAGAGAATGGCTGCCGTAGAGTATGATTCAGCAATGGTGACACCGTCAGATATCGCAAAGATTGTGAACGATCTCGGATATATTGCAACAGCGAGAAAGTAAATGGGTAGTTTTCTGATTTTATAACCAAAATTTATTTATAACAGAACGCATGAACATACGTACATATGTTAAATGGAGATTTAACCACTGCAAAAAAGTATTTCTTCAGTGCATTAAGCGATGAAACCAGGCTTTCGATACTCTATGCATTGAAAGAGAACGGCGGCATGTGCGTGAGCGATATCTGCAAGGCAACGGGAAAAGACCAGAGTCTCGTCTCGCACCACCTGACATGCCTGCGAAACTGCGGGCTTGTCAATACCGAGAAAAATGGAAAGTTTGTGGTTTATTCGATAAAGAACGAGCTTGTTTCAAAGATCCTGGATTTCTCGGACAGGCATGTCAAGGAAATGCTTGAGGGAATACTTTCATGCGAGGTTGTTAATAGCAAGAAGAAGGGTTAAAAATGGCGGCTTTAATCGAGATACGGAATTTGAACATCAATGTTAACGGTAAACAGATCCTCAGGAACATAAATCTTGACATAAATGAAGGCGATAGCATAGGTATAATTGGAAAAAGCGGTGCAGGGAAAAGTACACTTTTGCACCTGCTTCGCGGCTTTGAGGAATTTGAGGATATCACAGGCGAAGTAATTTTCAACATTTCCCACTGTCCTGAATGCGGTAAAGTAAGCCCTCCGAGCAGTGCAGGCAGTGTATGCTCAAAATGCGATATAAAGACTGAACTCCAAAGGGTGAATTACCTAAACTCAAATAGCATGCACAGGAAAATCATGGATAGAACTGCTATTATGATGCAGCGAACCTTTGGGTTGTACAGCGACGAGACGGTTCTGGAAAACATCATGCACAGCTTCGAATATTCCGATATTCCTAAAGAGAAGCGTCCCTACATTGCAGCGGAACTTATCGAAAAAGTGAAACTTAGCCACAGAATGATGTATACAGGAAAAGAGCTGAGCGGAGGAGAAAAACAAAGAGTAGTTCTTGCACGCCAGCTTGCAAAATATCCGATGCTTTTACTTGCAGATGAACCTACTGGAACTCTTGATCCAAGAACTGCGAAGCTGGTGCATGAGAGTATATTAAAAGCAAAGCATGAACACAACATGACTATGCTTGTTACCTCACACCTGCCTAATGTTTTACATGATCTGACGAATAAGGCGATTCTCTTGGATAGAGGAGAGATCATTGAGACAGGAAAGCCGGATGAGATTATTGAAAAGTTTTGTGCAATGACAGGAGTGGTATGTGAGGGAAAGGTAGAGGGAGGCAAGCCGATTATTATTCTTAAAGATGTGAAGAAGAAATATTACTCCTATTATAAGGGTACGATTCCTGCGGTTAATGGCGTGAACTTCGAAGTTAATGAAGGTGAGATTTTCGGAGTAATAGGTATAAGCGGAGCCGGAAAGACAACTCTCTCCAAAATCATAGCAGGCATTATGGAGAGAGACAGCGGGAAAGTGGATGTGAGAATCGGTGATATATGGGTTGATATGACCGAGAAAGGGACAGAGTTCAGAGGACGTGCTAAGCCACACATTGGTTACCTGCACCAGGAATATTCGCTTTATCCTCACAGGAATATGTTTTATAATCTGACTGAATCGATAGGTCTAAAACTTGAGCCTGAACTTGCTAGAACAAAAGCGATAAACGCATTGAAAGCAGTGGGTTTTGATGAAAATACCGCTGATGAGATCCTTGAGAAGACCCAGTACGAGCTCAGCGTGGGAGAACGCCAGAGGGTGACGATGGCTCAGGTTCTCATCAGAGAGCCGAGAATTATTATTTTTGACGAACCCACAGGAACTATGGACCCAATCACAAAGAACGAGGTTGCAAACTCAATTCTGACAGCAAGGAAAGAAACAGGGACAACATTTGTCATCGTTTCTCACGATATGGAGTTTGTCAGAAACGTATGCGATCGTGCTGCGCACATGAAACTTGGCAAAATAACAGCAATCGGCGATACTGCTTCGGTGCTTGAAGAAATCGCATACGAGGAAAAACCCGATAGAGAAAAGACTGCTGAGGATAAAGATAACGACCTGAGAAAGTATCTTAAAAGAGCGCATGAGAGTGCAAAGCAGGGTGATCTGTGCGCTTCTGGGTTCTACACATCAAAAGCTAAAGAAACTGCAGCTAAACTCAATAAGGATATCAGCAGCGAACTTGAGACTCTCAAGCCTGCATACGAAAAAGGAATCTCTGAAATGCTTAAAGAAGCGGAAAGATACGCATCGGAAGATCAAACATATGAGATGGATGTTTACATTGAAGATGCGCTAAGATACGCTGCCAGCGCAGGTATCGATATCTCAGGGGAGCTTCCGAAATTTATGCCTGCATACGAGAAAGGTCTTGTGGAGGCTCTTCAGGAAGCTGAGAGGCATGAGGCGAAAGGTTTTCTTGGCATGTCGTATCAATACATTCACAGAGCGGGCAACTATGCTGCAAAGCTTGGAAGGAATATAGAAGAGATATTAAAATCATTACCGTGGTATGAGAGATGGACGCTAACAGATATACACATGAAATTGAGGTGAAAAATATGTGCATGGTAGCAGACATACCTGAATTCAATATAGAAAAAATAGAAATGGACTTAAAAGAATACGTTTGCCTGGATTGCGAAAACAAATTTAAGGGACTTGGAAATAGTGTTATTTGCCCTGCCTGCAAATCCAGCAATGTTGAAATAGTGAGTGCAGGGAAATGAAAGATAGTTGCTGTGAAATTGATGATGTTGCTTATTATCACGGCAAAACAGAACCAGAGAAGAGCTGGATTCCTGGAACAAGCCAATCCCGGCACTCCTGTTGCGATATCAAAGTGAGTGAAGATACCGCTATTTGCAAAGAATGCAGTGGCAAAGGGAAACCTGTCAGTGAAATAACACTGAAAAGTCTTGTCAAAGAACCAGTGCTTGAAGCCATCGAGAGTCTGAATGGATTCTATTATTGCGAAACACCCACCTGTGGGGTTGTTTACTTAAACAATGAGCAACAGGTCTACTTGCATAAAGAAGATGTGAAAGTCAGAGTTGGCATAAAAGAAACAGAAAGCCCTATCCCTGTATGTTATTGTTTTGGATGGACGCAGGAGAGAATTTTCGAGCAGATTAAGCAGCAGGGATACAGTACCGCTGTTCAGGAAATCAGTGCCAAAGTAAAAACCGGGGAATGCGAATGTGAGATAAAAAATCCTTCTGGAAGATGTTGCCTTGGTGATGTTAATAAAATGGTTAAAAAAGGGCTGGAACTGTATGGTAAAAACAAAAGAAGGGAGTAAGGAAGACAAATTTATTAAAGAAACCGTGAAAGGTCGGATATTCAAGGCAAAATTAAGTCCTTTAGATTCAGAATAATATTCGGAGACTTTCTAAAATGGAAAAATATGATTTAATAATCTTAGGCAGCGGCTCTGCTGCTTTTGGAGCTGCAATAAAAGCCGTAGATTTGGGAGCAAAGGTGGCGATGATTGAGAGAGGTACAATCGGCGGCACTTGCGTTAATGTTGGTTGCGTGCCAAGCAAGCACTTGCTTAGAGTTGGGGAAATCAACTAAGTAAACCGCCAAAAATTCCGACCTATTAGGATTTTAACCCAGCAATTCTAAGTGCATCATCCGGAGTAAGTGAAGATAGCGTCTCTATGCATCCTCGCTTTAACGGTTCTAAATCCATATAAGTTCTGTTTGCCGCCACCTCTCCCTTAAGCCATCTCCATAAGTGTTCAATAGGGTTCAGTTGTGGACTCTTTGGAGGCAGATAGATCAAATGAATTTTAGGATTTTTTACAAGCCATTCCTTCACCATTTGGCTCCTATGGTATGTTGCATTATCCACAACAAGATATATATCCAGCACTGGAAATGTTTTGAGAAGCAGTTCTAAGAATCCAATGAAGCTCCCACCGTTTTTGCGGTCAGATATCTGAAAAACAACTTCACCATCAATTGGATTCAAAGCTCCAAAAACAGAAAAATACCTGTTCCAGTTCTGAGGGATTAGGATCCTTGCCTGCTGACCCACTTTCATCCACATCTTCCTTAATACAGGTAGGAGGTGGAAGCTTGTTTCATCTTGATAGAAGAGCTTCGCTTTCTTTTTTTAACCTCTTCTATAGCCTTATTGATCTCTGGTGGTTTTTCTCCACTTGGCCCAGGCCAGAGTTTCGGTCTTCTAAAAACGTAGCCAAGACGATACAATACCCGTCTCATCGTGCTATCTGAAAGCAATAACCCGAACATAGAGAACAAATGCACACAAAGAAGGCTGCTTATCCAGCATCCAGATTTATAGCCCATCTCTTGTGGATTCTTCCCAATTGTATCTTCCACAGCTCTGTCCACATTTTCATCTGCTTTTCTGGGCCTTCCTGTTCTTTCTCCGTCATGTAAGCCTAAAATTCCATACATGCGGTACCTTCTAATCCATCGTCTTACATTTCTGGGCGATATAAAAAGAAGAGACGCAATCTGTGCATCTGTCTTTCCCTCATCAAACCATATAATTGCAAGAGCTCTTATTCCTTCTCTTCCGATTTCATCTCGCAAGAATCTGTATAGCGCTTCTTTCTCTTCCCTGGTTACACCTAACCTGCCTGGAATAGATAATCCTACATCTTTGCTCATAATCCCCACTTCTTTGAGATAGAATGATGTGATAGGACAAATAATTTGGCTATCTACTTAGTTATCATCCGCGTGCTAACAATAAATTGACACAATAATATATCCAACCGCAATATTAATATACAACATATTACTACCAGTAATA
The DNA here is from genome assembly GCA_026552855.1 of Candidatus Methanoperedens sp. Classification (GTDB taxonomy): domain Archaea; phylum Halobacteriota; class Methanosarcinia; order Methanosarcinales; family Methanoperedenaceae; genus Methanoperedens. Next base: position 26,448 of record JAPMTX010000172.1, read on the forward strand.
AGATGTTCCTCCCAACACCTAACGACATAAAGAAGCTCAGGCTTGACCTTGACCTGACCCAGCATGAACTGGCAACCCGCGCCGGGGTGAGCCAGCCGCTGATAGCGCGCATCGAAGCCGGTGATGTTGACCCCAGGCTCTCCACCCTGCGCAAGATCTTTAATGCCTTTGATGCTGCAAGAAAAGAGAAGGTACAGGTCGTGGATATAATGCATTCCCCGGTCATACATACGAACTCTGACAGATCGATAGAGGAAGCTGCCAGGCTCATGGAGGAGCACGGCTTCTCGCAGATGCCGGTCATCGACAGCGGCGTGCCCGTTGGCAGCATTTCCACGGACCAGATCGTGCGCTCGATGACAGACCAGGATCTCAGGAAAGTATCGCATCTCCTCGTGCGGAATATCATGGGCGATTCTTTCCCCACCATCTCCCCGAAGACCGATGTGAACACGGTTTCGAGGATACTTGAGGAAAACCCTGCCGTGCTCGTGCTTGAGAAGGGGAAGGTCGTGGGCATGGTGACGAAGCACGATATTATGAAGATGCTGAGGGGATAGTAGGCAGACGGACGGGCAGAATTGGTTTATCCGAACTGCTGTTGGTATACTTTTAATATAAGTATACTAGTATTTAAAACATGGCGATATACTAGTATACCAACCTATCTGACAGGTACGCCGTGCATAAACATTCTCTCAGGCATAGGTTCAAGCGGCGTGGATTTCAGATATTTTTCATTTTTTGTCCTGAATTTGCGACTATCATGCAAGGGCACTCTTCAGGGTCTCAATGTCCTGTTTTAAATCCTCAGGATAATACTGCAAGGGAACTTTTTTTGCTGCCAGTATCTCAAACATCTCCCACTTCGAAACCATTGCGATTTCAGCAGCTTTTCCGAGGGATATAAGCCCTTCTCTGTAAAGTTCCACAGCCAGAGATTCTCTTACAGCTTTCGGGAAATCAAGCTCTCTGACCTTCAGAATATGAAGCAATTCTTTTGGCAGATCAACAGAAACTGTTTCCAATTTTGTCACCTTGTGTAATTTGGGTTTATTTAAATAAAAGCTTAACCCACCTATCGATGCTGAATGAGATTCATGGCAGGCGCACCGGGTGTTGCTATTCGTATGCATATCAGTGGCACTGATTGCAGATGCAGGCAGGATTTGGTCTAGCAACCTTTTAATCCAAAAACCACCAATAGAACCATCAGATACACCCATGCCCATCCGATCCGACCGATTCACCATCAAAGCCGCCGAGGCATTCGCCGACGCGCAGAGCATAGCACTTGAGAGGAACCAGCAACAGCTTGAGGTAGAGCATCTTCTTCTTGCGCTCATCAACCAGAAAGAAGGCTTGACCCTCCAGATACTCCAGAAGCTCGGCGCGAACGTGGCTGGAATAACCTCCCGGCTTGAAGAAGAGATTGATAGGCTCCCGCGCGTGGAGGGCGCAGGCGCAGGTCAGCTCTACATTACTCCGAGGCTGAACAGCTTGATCGAGGCTGCTTTTGAAGAGATGAAGAACCTCAGGGACGAATACCTGAGCACAGAGCATCTGCTGCTTGCGATAGCGAATGAGAAGAACGGCGCTTCTGCACAGATCCTGCGCGAGAACGGCGTCTCAAAGGACAGCCTCATGAAAGCGCTGCGGGAAATACGCGGCTCGGCAAGGGTCACAGACCAGACGCCTGAGGATAAGTACCAAGCATTGCAAAAATACGGGCGCGACCTCACTGAGCTTGCAGCGCGCGGGAAGCTTGATCCCGTCATAGGCAGGGAGAACGAGATACGCAGGGTGCTCCAGGTGCTCTCAAGAAGGACAAAGAACAATCCCGTGCTGATAGGCGAGCCAGGCGTCGGGAAGACGGCGATAGCCGAAGGGCTGGCGCTCCGTATATTCGCAGGCGACGTGCCTGAGCCGATAAAAGATAAGCGGGTTGTGGCGCTTGATATGGGCGCGCTCGTGGCAGGCACAAAGTTCAGGGGCGAGTTCGAGGAGCGCCTGAAGGCTGTGATAAAAGAGGTGCAGGACTCCGAGGGAAAAGTCATCCTGTTCATAGACGAACTGCACACGGTCGTCGGTGCTGGAGCGGCTGAGGGTGCTATAGATGCCTCCAATCTCCTTAAGCCCGCGCTTGCAAGGGGAGACCTGCGGTGCATCGGCGCCACAACGCTGAACGAATACAGGAAGTACATAGAAAAAGACCCCGCGCTTGAGAGAAGGTTCCAGCCCATACTGATAGGAGAACCCACGGTCGAGGAGACCATATCCATACTCCGGGGCTTGAAAGAGAGATACGAGATACATCACGGCGTCAGGATAAAAGATTCTGCGCTGATCGCAGCCGCAGTGCTTTCCCACCGCTATATAACAGACAGGTTCCTGCCTGATAAAGCCATCGACCTGATCGATGAAGCCGCCTCAAAACTCAGGATCGAGATTGATAGCCTGCCGTCAGAGCTTGATGATATCGAGCGCAAGATAAGGCAGCTTGAGATCGAGCGCCAGGCAGTGAAAAAAGAGAAAGACCGTTACTCGAAAGAACGGCTTGAAAAGATAGAAAAAGAGCTCTCTG
>JAPMTX010000102.1 GCA_026552855.1 Candidatus Methanoperedens sp.
GACCCGCTTTCGCTGTACCTTGCGGATGTGGATACTGTGCCAATAAACCTGGCTGGTGTTCCGTCCATCTCTGTGCCGTGCGGTTTCTCGGACGGGCTGCCCATAGGGATGCAGATAATAGGGAAGCATTTCGATGAGGCTTCGATCCTGCGGGCGGCTTATACGTTTGAGGAGAACACGGATTTTCATACCAGAAGACCGGAGGGGATGTAATGTACGAGAATCCTGACGGCGTGAAGATAGGACTTGAGGTGCACGTCCAGTTGAACAAGCTCAAAACAAAGATATTCTGCGGATGCAGCACGAATTACCATAACGATCCGCCCAATTCCCATGTCTGCCCTGTGTGTCTGGGCTTGCCCGGCTCCATGCCCGTGATAAACAGAAAGGCTGTAGAGGCTGCAATAAAGGTCGGACTTGCGCTTAACTGCAGGGTAGAGGAGCACACGCAGTTCTACAGAAAGAACTACTACTATCCCGACCTTCCAAAGGGCTTTCAGATAACGCAGTACGATTTTCCCATCTCAAGCCAGGGTCACATTATGATAGAGGGCGAGGATGGGGAGCATAAGATCAGGATTACGCGGGCTCATATGGAGGAAGACCCGGGCAGGCTTGTGCACGAGGGCACCATCGACAAATCAAAGTACACGCTCGTCGATTACAACCGCTCCGGCATGGCTTTGCTTGAGGTAGTGAGCGAGCCGGATTTAAGGAGCCCGAAGGAGGCGCGGCGTTACCTCGACAAGCTGCGCAACATACTTGAGTATCTCGACGTATTTGACGGCAATCTTGAAGGCGCCCTGAGGGTGGATGCCAACATCTCCATAATGGGAGGGCAGCGTGCTGAGATAAAGAACATCTCCTCGCATAAAGGCGCCGAGCGTGCGCTACTGTACGAGATAGTGCGGCAGAAGAACGTGGTGCGCCGCGGCGGTGTGGTAGTGCAGGAGACCCGGCACTTTGACGAGGCGCGGGAGATCACCTTATCCATGCGTACCAAGGAAGAAGCGCACGACTACCGCTATTTCCCTGAGCCTGATCTTGTGCCTTTGAAGATATCGGGGTGGGCGCCTGCGATAAAAGAGACACTGCCTGAGCTGCCGGATGCAAGGCGGATGCGGTTTGTGGAGCAGTACGGGATTACGGATGACCAGGCGAAATCACTTACAGGAGAGTTGGTTTGGGCAAATTATTTTGAAGAAGTTTTAAAAACTTATGAAAATGAATATGGAGAAAAGTTAGATCCAAAATTTGCAGCCGCTTGGATAAACGATTATTTGAAAGCTGAGATTAATTATAGAGGTACGACTTTAACTATAACTTATAAAGCAGGCAATCGAACTGGTTATGCAATTGGCATTGAATACACAGTAGCGATACTAAGAAAACTTTACTTAAAGGAGATCACAGATGATAACGCTGTAGTTGTATTCAGATATCTTCTGGATGCTCCAGTGGGTGGGGAAATCCCAAGACTTGGTAAATTAGCAGAAGATTATATAATGCGACTTTTAGAGGAAAAGGGTCTGCTCAAGGTTGAAGGGGATATCATAGTGACAGCGGCGCTTGAGGCAATAAAAGAGAATCCACAGGCTGTAGCGGATTTCAAAGCCGGGAAGGAGAAGGCGCTCAATTCGCTTGTAGGAGCGGTGATGAAGAAGACGAAGGGAAGGGCGGATGCGAGGGCGGTGAGGGAGGTATTGCTGAGAATGGTGGGATAACGGACAACCGCTCTCTGGTAGAATAAAAACATTCAGGTCTTCTTGAACTCAGCCGGTGAGATTGCTACTTTTTCCAGACCTGGGATAATCGTAAAATGTTTTTTATTCTTAGTCAGCAACCAGTCTCCCCTCTCCCGCACAAAAGTAGCCGCTATAGCTACATCCTGATATTCAACAGGAATTCCATTTGCTATAAGATATGCACTGATCTTGCCTGTTATTTCGGCAATTTCCATATCAAGAGGGATAATATGGAAACAAGAGAATAGCTCCTTTGCTTTCTTTGTGGCTTTTTTGTAGTCCTGCCGGAGGTAAGTACCCGTAAAAACCTCTGATGTAACAACTGTACTCACTAAAATAGTATTGTTTGTTAAAATCAGATGCTGAAGTAAATTATCTGTTTCTTCATTTCCTCTCTCAATATCCACTACTATACTTGTGTCTATAAAAATTTTCATGGTAAAATACCCAGAGCTTTAAGTCTTTCTCTGGAGTCTTTTCTCATCTTTTCCAGTACAACATCGAAACCTCTGGGCAGGAAGTCGGTGAACTCTTTTATTTTGGGTAAAGTTCTCCTGACAATAATTTTTTCATCATCAGCTGATATATCTACATTATCTCCTTCTCTGATTCCCAGCGCTTCTCTTATTTTTTTCGGAATGGTTATCTGCGCATGGCGCGTTACGGTTACAGTTGTCATAAATAATAGTATGAGATTCTAGTATTTAAAAATTACTAATAATTATTAGTAATTTTTAGCGGAATCAACCCTCTCAACCATTCAGTGACGCGCGGACTGAGCTAATCATAAGACAGGGAAGGATAAGATTGATAGATTCATATTCTTATCGGTATGCATATGTCATCAAAATCGAAGACACACAAATACTATAGTCCCTGCGCGAGTGAATACTTTTCTACCAGATCCCGCACCGCTCCCTCAAGTTCATCCAGCTTCCCCGTAAAAAAGTGGTCTGCACCTTCGATTTTAACGAACTTCTTCGGTTCAGGAATCTCCGTGAAAAGCTCTTCCACTTTTCCGATCGGTATGAGCTTATCCATTGTGCCGTGGATGAAAATTTTAGGCTTTGCGCAGTCTCTTAGAAAACCCATGTCAGCAAAATTAACAGGCGTCCCGATCCCTATGATCATCAGCACGCGCTCATCCTCGCATCCTGCCCTCATGCCCATCCACGCCCCGAAAGAGTGCCCGGCGACAATGAGCCTTTCGTACCTCTCTGTCATGTAATCGATAGCCGCCCTGACATCATCCAACTCCCCCCTGCCGTTGTCGTATCTCCCGCTGCTTTTTCCCACACCGCGGAAGTTAAAGCGCAGGGAAGGTATGCCTGCATCAAGGAACGCATGGGAGACTGTGACCACGACCTTGGTATGCATCGAGCCGCCGTAAAGGGGGTGGGGATGGCATACAACTGCCGCAATATTATGTTCCTCAGCCTCCGGGAGCATGAGCAGCGCTTCAAGTTCTCCTGCCGGAGAAGGCAGCATGAGTTCTATGGTCTTATGAGGCTTTTCGATCATTTTACCCCTCTTTACAGTTTAATCTTCAATTCTCCTGACGACCACCGACCCATCCCGCATCCGTACAAGCCTCTCCTTTTTTATCCCGTATTTATGATAGCTCATGGCTTCCACATGACCGACGCCGATGTATTTTGCTATCAGCCTGGCGTCATCCTGCGATATGGCAAGCTCCTCGACCGGAGGGCTTGTTTTGATCTTCTTCTTTGCAAAAATCGCTCCGTCTTTCAAATTGGCGCCAGCGTAACCTTTCGCATCTCCCAGTATCAGTGCTCCTTTCTTCATGTACGCGCCTGCAAATTCGTCAGCCGTGCCATCAACGATAACCGTCCCGCCGTCAAGGTGGGCACCTGTGTTCATCCCGGCGTTGCCTTCCACATGTACCGTACCTTTTTGCATCAGCAGCCCTGTACCATTATATGCATTCCCCTCTATTGTAACAGATGCCTCGCAATTGCACCGCGCCGCCACTGTGCCTCTTTGCACGCCGTCGTCCAGAACCAGTTCTCTTTTTCGCTCATCAAAGCTATTCTTAACAAGTCTGTCCTTCCCCAGTCCCTTGCATAGAATCTCAGTAATTGACCTGAACTTTCGGTAACCCGGCTCATCGGATATCACTTCGACCACATTCCCGACAGGTTCCTCTACACCGCCTTTTATGTAGATAGTACCTGAGACCATGCCCATCCCCATCTCGGAGGCAACATCGCCATCGATGTAGAGCTTTCCTGCCCTTTCCTGCGCCCCCTTTCCTCCGAAGTGCTTCAGGTCAACGCCCATGCTGTAGCCGAGTCTTTTTCCGGCATTCCCTTTAATCCGCACCTCTTTACCCTTCCTTAGCTCATCCACAAGATTCTTGAAGGTGTAATTCGTGCCTTTCTGAAAAGGGACGATGGTGTCAGGGCGGATCTTATTGTTCTGCCATGTGAAGCTATATGTATAATCGCAGAGGCTGTCCACCTTTCCTGTCAGTTCAAGTTCCATGGTTACGTTAACTTACTTGTTCCATTGTTAAGTTAACTTACCCGGGTCCATTACACCTGTCAGCACCGCCGTCACCCTGACATGCCCTCCAAGGGATTCATCCACTTTCGCACCCCATACTATGCGACCCGTGTTAGGGGCTTTCTGCAGTATGAGCTCGCCCGCCTGTGTGACCTCTCCGAGCGTCATGTCCTCTCCGCCTGCGATGTGTATCAGCACGCCGTACGTGGAGGAGAGATCGGAAACATCAAGGAGCGGCGTGGAAAGCGCCTGCTCGACCGCCTTCTGGATGCGGTTCTCCCCCTCTGCATCGCCAAAGCCTATGGCTGATACCCCGCCCCGCTCCATTACGCTTCGCAGATCGGAGTAATCAAGGTTGACAAGGCTTGGCTGGGTGATCGTCTCTGTTATGTTCTTGATGAAATTCCCCACGAACTCGTTCACGACCGCAAAACCTTCACGGAGCGGTAGGCTGCCTGCGATGTTCCTGAGCTTTGAGTTATCTATCACCACAAGGGAATCGCACCTGCTTGCAAGTGATTTTATCCCCGCGATCGCTTTTTTGCGCCGCAAAACCTCATATCCGAAAGGCAGCATCACGCATCCTATAGTGAGGATCCCTGCCTCGCGGGTAGCCTCAGCAACGACTGGTGCAGCACCTGTGCCTGAGCCGCCTCCCATGCCAGCTATTATGAATATGAGATTTGAATCCTTAAGCTCCTGTTTCATTTCCTTTACGCTCTCCCTTGCAGCCTCAGTGCCGCGCTCAGCAAAGCCTCCGCAGCCCTTTCCCTGGTAGAGCTGTTCTCCCATGAGTATTTTCACGTGCGCTTTCGTACCCATAAGATGAGTGGCATCCGTATCAGCCGCGATTATCTTGCTTCCCACTATCTCTCTCTGTACTATCCACGAGACTATGTTGCATCCCGCACCACCAAGACCTATTATCGCTACTGTAGGTTTTGCAGCCTTTGCAAGCTCGGAAATCCTTGAATCAAGTGTCATGATAATCCCTCTTTTAGCGTCTAATATGACGATACATCTATTTATCTCATTCCTAATATTATATTTATCCCCCATCGCAAGATATATAACCATTATCCAATAAGATTGCGAAGAAATGAGCAGGATAGAAATCGATCCCAACGTCAGGTACATAGAAGGCACGCAGCGCGTGCTTACACCCGAGGCTACGCTTGAGAATACCACAAAGCTCCTCTCCAGGATTGGCGTAACCCGGATCGCCAGTATCACGGACCTTGACCGCGTTGGCATCCCGGTCTTCTCTGCCATCAGACCCAGCGCAGCGGCTGGCGCCATCTCCATCTACTCAGGAAAAGGCGCAACAGAGACCAATGCAAGGATATCAGCCATCATGGAGAGCTTTGAGCGCTGTCTTGCCGAGCAGCCTGAGGTAAGCATAAACCTGAGCGGTATTCCACTTGGCGCAAAGAGAACGGTCGATACTTACGAGAGCCTGAGTGAAAATTATCCGACATTATACCCCGATACCCTTCTTTTACCCCAGCCGCTTTCCGAATCCACAAGCCTTGAGTGGGTAATGGGGCACGATATTATGAACGACGTTGAGGTGTTCGTGCCTGCAAATGCAGCGTTCCATCCATATAATGCACGGGGCGGGACACAGCTTTTCCGGAGCAATACCAACGGTCTTGCATCAGGGAACACCATCGAGGAAGCTGTTCTCCACGGCTTGCTTGAAGTCATCGAGAGGGATGCTCTTAGCATCGCAGAGTACACCCGGAATCCTGGCAGGGAAATACTGCTCGATGAGGACGATGGCATAAATCACGAACTGGAACGTAAAATGGAGGAGGCGGGGATTAAAGTGAAATTATGGCTGCTTGAGTCTGATGTGGATATCCCCACGGTCGTTGCAGCACTGGATGATACTGTCCTGAGAGACCCTGCCCTGCTTGTCATGGGAGCAGGTTCACACCTTGACCCTTCAATCGCAGTGACAAGGGCGCTTACCGAGGCTGCACAGAGCCGCGTAGTGCAGATACACGGAGCGCGCGAAGATACGGACAGGGAGCGCGTGGTGCGCACCTTCGGGTACGACCACATGAGAAAAATGAACAGCTACTGGTACGAGGAACTGGAGACGGTACGGCTGGATGAATTGAAAGACAGCTCAGGCAGCACGCCGGCGGCTAATATCGACACTGTACTTGAACGGCTTGAGGGCATAGCCGACGGCGCCATAATCGTCAATCTCTCAAGAGGCGTGGATATACCCGTTATCAGGGCGATAATCCCCATGTTCGAGCTTTATACGCTTGACCGGGAGAGGAAAGGGGAACGCATCAAAAGGAAAAAGAAGAGAGTGTCGCGATGAGAGCCGTGGTGTTCACAGGCACGAGCATAAGCCACAGCGACGCCAGAAAGATACTGGATGCTGAGTACCGCCAGCCTGTGAGGCGCGATGATATCAGGAAGCTCATGGGATCGCCGCCTGATATAATAGGGATAATAGACGGGGTTTTCTTTGACAGCGCGGCTGTGGCGCACCGCGAGATAATCGAGGCGCTGAAAAGCGGCGTGACTGTAGTGGGAGGAGCCAGCATGGGGGCTCTCCGGGCATCCGAACTTGCGCCCTACGGCATGCTCGGTGTCGGAAGGATATACGAAATGTATAAGAGCGGTGCCATAGAGTCGGATGATGAAGTTGCCGTGACCTTTAACGCCGAGACGATGGAAGCGCTCTCAGTCCCTCTTGTGAACGTCAGGCTGACGGTCAAAGCCATGCAGGAGGCGGGGGTTCTAAGCGAAGGACAGGCGGCATCTATCGTGTATATTACCCGGAAGATATTCTATCCTGACAGGAATTACAGGAATATAGTTAACGAATGCGTTAAAAAAGGGATTATCGGGGAAGCTGAAAAGGAAGAGCTGCTTGGTCAACTCAAGAAATATGAGGTGGATGTGAAGCGGGAGGATGCGGTACTGGTGCTGAAGAGAATAAGAGAGTTAGAGCAGTCACTGGCGCAGGAATGAAGTATAGGACATTGGGGTGCGTACCGGAAGTTGAAACATCCGGCAGTCTTCTGAAATATTCTATGGATGATTAGTTTAAAAACCGCAAAGTTCGCAAAGAACGCAAAGCATAGCAGCAAATTTCTTTGCCGAATAAAGAAGAACGATTGCTCGTTCTTCCTCTTCTAAGAACGGTACGTGAAACTTTCGCTTCATACCGCTCAAGCATTTTATAACCCTTTAAATCGGGCAGCAG
>JAPMTX010000191.1 GCA_026552855.1 Candidatus Methanoperedens sp.
GCCCTTTTCTATCTCGGATTTATCAATGTCTCTTGATACCATGCCGATATCAACAAGCCCACCAAGTGTGTCAGCCATACCCTTGCCCGCGCCACCTGCTGAGACCTCAACTTTCACTTTGGGGTGCAGCTTCTGGAACTCCTCGCCCCAGCGTACAGCCATGGGGTACAGAGCAAATGCGCCCGACAGCGTTATTGTGCCTTCAAGTCCCTTCGAGCTTACAGAGGTCTGTGAAGCCGCAGCAGGGGTTGAAGTGCCATCAGCAGGGGGTGCAGTCTGTGCATCAGCCCTGGGCTTATCGACGCATCCTGATACTAAAGCACCAATTAAAATCATAATTAAAATGATCGTAATAATTTTTCCTTTCATTAATTCCACCTCGAATTGCTTAAAATGCTTATCTGCCTTTGCAAGAAATCACGGATTTGCAGATATTCTGTGCTATGTTTTCCATGTCTATTCATTAAATAGCCATCATCAAATCCGGTGACGGCAAAGACGATCCCTTCTTGTGTTCACTTTTTCACCTGCTTGTAATAAGCAAGAGCAAATGGGTTAGTATCTATAAATATGCAGAGAAACAGGCGATAGTTGTAGCGATGAGCACAAAAACAGAATAATTGCGGCAAAAATTGGTAGAAACAAAAGACTTCTATCGTTGATAGTTGCACTTCCGAATCACCGTTTCAATACTTCACGGATTTTTTTTAGGAATAATTCAGCATCATCTACAACACTTTCAGCCATATCTCTTGATATTTCTTTATATACACCATAATCAGCCATCTCCCTTAAATCTTCAGCCTTATGGAGAATTATGGCATAATTTTTGGCATCATCCTACATCTTCATGAACTCTTCCCCAAACTTGGAAATAAGCCCCTTATGCGTCTTGGGAGACAGGTCTTTAGTAAGCAGCAGCGCCCTTGCAGCATTATACATGCAATAATATGCCCGGCTCACTGCATCTTTGAAGTACCCATTTTCCAGAAGCAGTTTTGCAGAGTCGAGCTTTTCTTTTGCTTCCTCAAGATAGCATTGTATTCTATCCAACTACAACACCTTCCGCAGAAATATTTCTTATAAATGGAAAATCCAGTTCCTTCATTGCCTTGTATTCGTTGGGTGATATTATTTTTAAAGATATTAAAGAGCCGTATTTAAATAGAACCTCAACTGCCTCCCTCTCCAGAGAATTCCATCCTTCGACCTCATCGCCTTTCCAGATGACAAGCACATCCATATCGCTTTCTTTTCGATAATCTCCCCGCACATAGGATCCAAACAGGATTACGCGGTCTATTTTAGTTTCATATTTTGTTTTTATGCTGCTGATGAATTCTTTTAAGGCTTTTTCTCTTGTTCTGTCGCTCGCTTTTATCTCGCTGTTATTTTTTCTCATTGTTATATAGTCAATCATACTAATTTTGCCCGAATAGAACTGGGAAATATTTTGACAACAACCCTTTTGGTGTCGATATAGCTGCTATCCCCTCAGCAATAGCAGAATTTAGCTTTCCTTTCA
>JAPMTX010000173.1 GCA_026552855.1 Candidatus Methanoperedens sp.
GCAGCCAAAGCACCTGTAGCAAATAAAGAGAATAAAGTCCCAAAGACACAAAAACCTGAGTTCTCCCAATCGATGGATTCCCCGATCGAACAGGTTCTGTTCCTCCAGAGGACTATCGGCAACAGGGCAGTCAAGAGGCTTATCAGATCAGGGGCTTTGCAGGCAAAACTCAAGGTCAGCCAGCCGGGGGATAAATACGAGCAGGAGGCTGATAGGGTAGCGGAGCAGGTGATGCGGACGCCGGGATCTATCCGGCGCAGGCATCCCAGGTGCATCAAAGACAAGCCAGGAAAGGAAGACGAGGAGGAACTTCTACAGGCGAAAGAATTTTCTGGCTCAACTTCCGAAGTTACTCCTGAGCTGGAATCCCGTATTAATACGATCCATAGCGGCGGCAAGCCGCTGTCACAATCCGCCAGGTCGTATTTTGAACCTCGCTTTGGACAGGATTTCGGTAAGGTGAGGGTGCACACGGACAGGGCAGCAGCAGAGATAGTCCACACTCTCAACGCCCATGCGTTCACTGCAGGTCAGGATATCTTTTTCCGCGAAGGTGCATACAATCCGAACGGTGCAGGCGGTCGCGAGCTGCTCGCGCACGAACTCACCCATGTCGTGCAGCAATCGGACACAGCTGGTCTCGCACCATCATCCTCTACGGAGACAGCCCTCTGCAAGCACACCGGAATCGGTGAGGAGCGCGAAGCAGAGCGGGACGAAGCTGAACAGATAAGTGTACACACAAAAGCCCCTGGCGACATCGTAGCTAGGGAAAACATCGAGGGACTGGACAAGCGGGTTGCAACATTCAAACGGCTTGTGCTTTCCACTGCCAGCAAGCGTCTTGCCAGTAACCGTGAGAACTTGGCAGGATGGGCGACGCTGGTGAGGGAGGTCATGTCTCCCCTTGAAATTGAGGCACAGGTACTGGCGACCGAGGCTAAAGATCTCTACTCTCTTAACCAGCCATGGCTGTACGACCAGTGGGCACGGGAGAAAAACCCCGCTATGCGTTATGTCTATGAACAGCAGATGCAAGGCAGGTGGCGGGCATGCACAGGGTGCCATGCTACCATGCAGGCGCAGGATTGGGGTGCCAGACAGCTTCAAATAGGACCTGCGTGGACGCCGCCTTCGGAACGCCTGCCTGAACTCGCCAGCCAGGTTCGTCCTGAGGACCGCCTTTATGTAATTCCCTGGGCTCAGCAGGCTACAAGGATGTTAGCGGGAACCTCTCCGGGCGGCACCGGTGGTTCGAGAACGTGCACGAGCTGCCATTCGGCCGCGGGTTTCACTCCGCCACCCGTGAGCACGGGCTTGCCGGGTGCTTCAGGTGGCGGAACAGCCTTCCCTGGAGTCCCGACCAGCACTGCAAGGGTTCTCGCTGCGATAAATCGTATCCAACCGATTATCGGTCAACTGGGATCCAAGGGCTACCGGGTTCTTCCCTATGCCGCCTTCAGCGCGAACTCTGCAGCCAGGGGATTGGAGCTTCGCACCGATATACTTGACCGCATTGCTCAGAGGCGGGAAGACTACCTTGCGTTGATGCAGATGATCGGACGCGGAGAAGTAGGATACGAGTATTTTGCGCCGATTATCCGTGATATCCTCCCCCTGGCTGACCCGGATGTGAAGACGGCTATTCTTAAAGAAATGGACTCGAAAAAGTTCTGGGCGCTGGTCGAGACCATTGTTGTCGGAGTGGCAACTGTCGCCTTGCTGCTACTGACGATATTTCCACCCACGACAGCCCTCGGCATCGCTGGTCTGGGGGCGCTCGAGGTAGGGTTCGGCGCTTATGCGCTTGCAAAAAGCCCGGAGATGATCACCACCGGAAGCGCCTATATGCTCGGCACCGGGGCAAATGACGTCTTCACGCCTGAGCAGCAGGATTCAGGTGCGCTGTTGATCTTTGGCGGATTTCTCAACCTGCTCACCAGTCCATTGCTTATATACTCAGGCGCGTCCCGGCTTGGATCAATCGCCATAACCCCTTCGCCTCTGACTCTCGGTGCTGGGGGGACTACTCGACTGCTGCCGGCGGGACCCGAAGTTATCAATCGTGGAGGATTCGTATTCACAAAATATCCAGACGGGAGTGTAGTGGCAGAGGTAATCAGCCGTCCTGATCTCTTCATTGTAGCTCGCGGAAATGAGGCTGTAATGTATCAGGTTCTGGCTGGGGGTGCAGGTACCCGCATAGTCGCCAGGGCTCCCTTCCAGGCTGCAGCCGCGCCTCCGGTTCTGCCACCTTTCACCGGCACCGGGTCTACAACAGCCATGGTTCCAGCCACCTCTCCTTCCGCACTGGTGCCATACACAGGTGGTGCCGCGGCGCCGCCGTTCTCTCCACTGAACCTGCCCGCTACGCTTGGTCGTGCCACCTCGCTGTCTTTGTATCCATCTGTTGAAGGATCCCTAGAGGTGGGTACCATTACTGCGGGCGGGGCAACAAGTCGAGTGTTGATTACTCCACCTCCACGCTTACCGCTGCGACTACCTCCGGGAACTACGACCGACTATACGCTGCGACAGATCCAGCATATGTACCAGCCGGAGAAGTGGCAGGAGGCAGAGACTTACTTTCAACAGGTTTACCGTGGTGCAGGTCAGCAGCACTTCCCCGTGCCCGGGACTGGCGGCAGGTTTACCGATGTTTTGGCACCACCCGGAGGCGGCTTCCAGCTTGCGGGTGAGGTGAAGGCATGGCACCGGTGGGTTACGGTCGAAGGCAGGGCAATGCAACAAACAGTGCCGCTTACACCCCAGATCGAGCAGCAGATCCAATCTGATGTATGGTTACGTGCTAATGTGCCAGGCTATGATCCGCGCTGGATATTCGCTGATGCTCCGCCCTCACCTGACCTTGCAGCTAGATTGAATCAAGAACATATTGTTACTATCATTCACCAAAGGTGATATATGTACGATGGAATTAAGGAGTAAACATGGATTCTGCTTCAGAACTGACAGAACATGAACGTGCAATTCTGGAAGAGCGTCGGCGGCATTTGCCCACGATCATTGCCGATATGCCAGTAATGCTGGAGGAGTTCAGACAACTTGTGGGAATGGGGCTAGAAGTGGATATTGTTGACAAACCTGAGGATGCGGTACCGCTGGTCGATTCTTTTCTCAGAGCACAGATTTTCCGTCAATACGACGAGCGCAGCCTCATCTGGCTGCTTACACGTGTTGGTTACTTTGTTGCGCATGTACTGATAGTACGCAACGCAGGTAGTTGGGCTATTGAGGAGCGGCGTGACTCCCCGTACTTTCTAAGGTATGTGATTACAGACTTTCTCAAGGCACGTCTTTCCGGGATGACAGTTGATCCTTTCAGCCTTGCTAACGCTTTAGCCCAGCCGGGAAACCAGGGTCTTGCAGTCGCACTCGACAATGTATATCGGCAGCTCGATGGGCTCACAAAGTGAAATGAGACCAGGTAGCATCTTGGGTTCGCGTAAGCAGGAGAAACCAGGGTTTTTTCAAGGATTTATCAATAATACTACTACGCCCGCTTAATATACAGGAACAGGAGATTCAGGATGCCTGAACGAACATCAGCTAATAGAACAGGTGAAGCAAAGAGGGAAAATTCTGCACCAAGCCAGCAAAAGATAGAGAACCCCATATCAAGAAGCACATCCGCTGACCGTATTCTGCTCTTTCAAAGAACCGTTGGAAATCAGTCTGTACAAAAACTGATAATATCAGGGGCTATGCAGGCTAAGCTCAGGACGAACCAGCCGGGGGATATGTACGAGCAGGAAGCTGACCGCGTGGCTGAGCAGGTGATGAGGATGCCGCAGGTTTCAGGAAGCAATATAGCTTCAGGCAATCTGCAGAGCGATATCATTCAGCGGAAATGTCCGGGATGTACAGGAAAGCCCCACAGCCAGCCAGTGAAAGAAGACGAAGGAATGATGCTTCAATCCAAAGAGGTTACAGGTCATACCTTAGGGGTCAAACCCGATACAGAAGCTCAGATTAACGCAATTAGTGGCGGCGGTCAACCCCTACCTGAATCTGTTCGCACTTTTTATGAGCCGCGTTTCGGACATGACTTCAGCCAGGTGCGGGTGCATGCGGATGCAAAAGCGGCGGAGGCGGCGCGCGCGGTGAATGCGAGGGCGTTTACGGTGGGGAGGGATGTGGTGTTCGGGGAGGGGGAGTATGCGCCGGGGATATCAAAAGGGCGAGGCTACTGGCGCATGAGCTAACCCACATCATGCAGCAACAGGTCGGATTAGATAACATATTCAAGATCAGCCCATCCAGAGATGCTCATGTGGCTGAGGAGATTAACGCAACAATCCTCCGCAAAGAGGGCGATGAGGAGCAACCTAAGCTAACTGAGACATCAACGAAAACCAAAATAACGATTAACTATAAAAAAGCCAAGAAAGCAAATCAGACTTATGCTCAGGCGGATTCGCTCGGCTGGGTGGAGAAGTTAAACGCTATCGCTGGTGGCAAATTCAAAGCATGGGCTGATTTATGGAAAGAAGGAAAATATGATGAATTTGCTGATGCTGTAGCTGCTTACCAGATGGAACATGGAATAGCTAAAAAAGATATTGACGGGATTCTTGGCTTGCAAACCTGGGCAACTATTGGAGGTCTCGGTGAAGCTATGGCTGGAATTGGTCGGGTGTACTGGGAAAAAGAGGGACACAAATCAGAGGAGACCTGCTACCTTGCAACTGAAGAACGGATCAAGCGTGGTCATAAACTAGCTACTGAGAAGTCTTTTGAGCTTCCGGAAGACAGAACCGCAGACATATTTAATGTTATTCTTAAGAGTATTCCAAATCGCATGCTTGACGTTGATTCACAATACCGAGGAGCAGGCGCAGCAGGTGCTCTGGTGTATGCAGGGATTGGAGAGTTTGTTTCGGAATCAGATATCTGGGATGGTAAACTTCGACCTGGTGCAACTCTCCAAGTATGGGGCTATAAAAATGCATACGATCTATTACAGGCAGGGGAGATTGAGGAAAAAGGTAAAAAGCGCAGGCTTACGGAGGCTGATGCGGGCTTGCAGGGAACTTCATTTTATGGTACATCATTTGTCTTTGTCCGATACGATTCGGAGACTAACGAGAAAATGCGGGTCCGGCATTACGGAGAAACACAGTGGAAATCCAAATCAGATTATGAAGTCTGGATAGCTGCAAATATTAAAGAGACTCCTCAGGAGCCAGTCGAATAAGGCCATTTTTGCTTAAAGGAACAGTGATTAAAATGAACCCATCAAATGAAGAATTAACCCAAATCCTAACGAAAATCCGCACAGACCTCTCCTCCGGTCTCCTCTACACCCATACCCGCCTCAACGCCAACACCACCAAAACCCTTGAAACCGCCTCTTTCCTCTACGCCCTCATCGAGCTCCTCAACGAAAAAGGACTGCTCTCGATAGAGGAACTGGACGAGCGGAAAAAGCAAATCGCAGCGCGCCTTGTAAAGAAGTTCGTGGAAAGCGGCATCGGGCTTATGTATCAGGACCCTGAACACGACAAGTACACATTCGAGCACGAAGCCGACGTGGACTGCCAGAGCAAATTGCCAGTCTGCAAAGCCTTATGCTGTAAATTCCCGTTCGCGCTGTCCAGGCAGGATGTGGAGGAGGGTATCATCCGGTGGGAATTCGGCAGACCGTATCTCATTGCCCATGATACCGACGGGTACTGCGTTCATCTTGACCGTGAGACGTACAGGTGTAAGGTACGTGAACACCGACCAGTTCCGTGCAGGGGTTTTGATTGCAAGAACAATGAAAAGTGGAAGGTATGGGAAGATTATGACAGGAGTCTCATCAATTCCAAACTGATCGAGGAGATCGATGGGAGCGACGGATTTCATCTATACTCAAAAACAAAATCAAAATTTTAGATCGTATACAAGAGATTGGACATGGGTGAAAAAGTATTAAATTCTAAACCTGAGACCTGTAGAGAAAATCAAATTTCTCAAACACAAAAGACGGGTCCCTCTCAACCCATTAGCTCGCCTGTAGAACAAATCCTGTTCCTTCAAAGAACCATCGGCAACCAGGCAGTTAGGAAGTTAATCAGGTCAGGAGTTTTGCAGGCAAAACTCAGAATTGGCAAGCCCAATGACATATACGAGCAGGAGGCTGACCGCGTGGCTGAGCAGGTGATGAGGATGCCCGAGCCGAAGGTTTCAAAAGATACAGAGGTCTCCATTCAGCGCAAGTGTCCAAAATGCATCAAAGGCAAGCCAGATAAGAAAGAAGAGGAAAAAATCCTCCAGACGAAAGAAGCTTCTGATTCAACTCTCGAAGTCACACCGGAACTGGAATCCAACATCAGCGCCATCCGTGGCGGCGGGCACCCCCTGCCCGATGGTGTGCGTGCTTTTTATGAGCCACGCCTCGGACATGATTTTGGCGGGGTGAGGGTGCATACGGATACTCAGGCAGCTGAATCTGCGCGGGCGGTGAATGCGCTGGCGTATACAGTGGGACGCGATATAGTATTTAGTGCCGGGCAATACGCGCCCGGTACCAAAGCTGGGCGGCATTTGCTGATGCATGAACTGACTCACGTGGTACAGCAAAGAGGCGGGCGGTCTGCCCACCTGAGCGGCATAAGCGCGTCGGGCGACGCTGGTGA
Source organism: Candidatus Methanoperedens sp. (assembly GCA_026552855.1). Lineage (GTDB taxonomy): Archaea > Halobacteriota > Methanosarcinia > Methanosarcinales > Methanoperedenaceae > Methanoperedens. The sequence continues at coordinate 6,645 of JAPMTX010000173.1, forward strand.
GCGCGAGGCTGAGGACATCGCTGATAAAGCAAGCGCTGGCGCAATTGTGCCTAGCCCTTGTGTCAGACCAGGGACGACGGTGCAACGCAAGGTTCTAAACAGCGTTTTGACAGATTTCCAGCCCGACCCAAAGATTGCACAGGCGTGTGTCGTACATATCCACGGAGAGGAACAGAACGCCCTCGCGGTCGCCAAGGAAATGCGGGCGCGGCGCTGTGTCAACCTCGTCCACTTGGATACTACGGAACGGCTCATCACTTTCGAGGTCAGCGACGGCACGGATACGCATGTCTGCAAGGCTGATCCCAATCGCATTTTCACCGATGCGGGCAGGGAGTCGGAAGCGATCAAGACCTGCCATAAGGCTGGTGGAAAAGGCGAGACTTCCGGTGTCAAAGCCGTCCACGACGCGGCAAAGGGCGAGCTTAAAGCTTTCGCTGAAAACGATCTGGGCAAGAAGATTGGTCAATGTCGCGGCGGCGGAGCTGCAGCTCTTGATGGCACGCTCCCTGTCGTTGCACTCCATAACAATCAGGGTCTATCGATTACAGAGTTCAAGAAGGTAGCGGAGACGGGCGACAAGCAGCCGACAGACCCCACCGACCCCTCGAAGAAGCTGGCGAATCCCACTATCGCCGATCCGAAGCACTTGAACGACTTCATCTTAACGACAAAAGAGGAGGATTTCCTCAAGCTGCGAGGGATCCGTAACGTAGTCCTACAGGCGAATCCCCTCCCTCTCAAAGGAGGTGACGACGGATCGTTGTCTGTAGCACTCAAGGATGCCCGGTATATAAATGTGGAGAAGGAGGGGCGTAAATTCAAGCTGATAAACCGCGGCAATAAGTTCAAATCGAATACCATGACGTACATCGAGAATTTCGCCATGGCAGCCGATGCCCTTGACGCCCTCGGTGCCCCGGACGGCCACTGCGCCGCCACTGACAAAGTACTTTCTGGGAACAACTCTGCCGCCGATGTGATCGATGAGGTGGGGGGAGCCAAAGCGCCTACCACAGAGCCGACTGAAGCCCCGGTGCTGGAGCGCGACCCGGTCCCTGAAGAGCCGCCCAAAGGCTGCATTGTGTTCAATGACCAGAATGCGCTGGATGCACAAAAAACAATATGGGTTAAAAGGCTCGGCAAGATACCGCTTCGGGAGATCATCAACTGGATTATCGGCGGCGCCGACAAACCGCCAGCTGACGCCGCCACAGAGATCGAAGCGCAGAAAAAATGCCTGATCGACGCAATGCGCGCCGGGGCATCAGCTCACGGGCTCAATATCCCTAAAGGCAATATTCTAAAGTCGGAGTTGCGGACATTTAAGGAACAGAGGGCAATCTGGGAACGCAAGTTCAAATTCACAGGCAAGCCATTTGACCGGATATCGTCCTTTGCCAGAAATAAGTGCGGCACATTGATTGATGCTAAGCATATACAGTGGGACCCGAAAAATAAGAACCATCGTCTGTGCTGGGGGGTCGCCAAGCCGCCAGAAGGGACCACTCTGCCGCAGCTTACCGGCGAAGAACGTGAGAAAGAAATCCTCATGGCATCTGCGGCTCCGGGTGTATCTCGCCACCACGCAGGGACTGACTTTGACTTTGGCAGGACAGACGCTGACCTTGAGCCTGAGGCTTGGACCGGCAAAGGGGATTTTGCGGACGCATACCGCTGGTTAGTACCAAATGCAGCGACCTATGGTTTCATCCAACCCTTCAATACCAAGGGCGGCTACGGAAAGGGATATATGGCAGAGCGCTGGCATTGGTCCTACTATCCCATATCCCAGGCATTACTGGAGTTTGCCAAAGAGCACCAATCTGATATCGATAGTGAGCTACGCATTCTCTGGACCGATAGGAGGGGCATTGTGCAAGAACAATTCAAATTCATAATGGATCACTGGCGCGATTATATGTTCAATGTCGAGACTAAAGGGAGCTTCTAATTTCAAAGGTTGGATTACGATGCCCAATACTAAGCAAGTCCAGATTGCGATAACACCAACTGCCGCACCCCCCCCAAGCAGCAGCGCGCCCATGCCAGCCCGGTGACATGCCACCCAGCCACCATCATCCAACGCACCCGGACTAATCCTGATTCGCTCACACCGGCTGATGTACTGCTCCAGAATTAGAATCCCGTATCAGTTCCATCCGCGGCGGCAAGCCTCTGCCTGAATCTGAACGCGGTTTTTTTGGGCAGCGCTTCGAGTACGACTTCAGCAATGTGCGCTGAACAGATTTTACAACGTGCCGCAGTGAAGTATATTGAAGAGGTTACAGGCGACGAAGCCGAACCTTATCTCCAGGCATTCGACAGATCTGTGGAGAACATTGACAGGCAAATAAGTAACACGACAGAGGCGGTCGCAGATGACCTGAAAGGGGCACTGGCTCAATTAAGATCAAGAGTTCCGCCGGGACCCTGATCTCGCTGCGCGTCAGGAGCGTGATGTAATGGCTTCGATCGCAAAAGTACGGGAAGTGACGGGTGAAAATTTCAACCCATCGAACTGGGCTCCTCCAGAGCAATACCGGGCTAAATCTGGTAAAAAATAAAATAGGAGATGAGAAAAATGAATTCAAAAGAAGTATGGTTCTCCCACCGGGAGAAAAAATGGGATGTAAAAAATGGTAAATTCAACTGGACGGATACAAAGGATATCTGGGACTGGGACTGCTGCACAGTCAGACTCGCAAGAACCCCCAAAAATGAACTGATAGTTGTGGTCCGAAGCAAAACAGACACCAGAAGCACATATCTGGGAAGATATATGTTTACCTGGAGCAGGGTGCCGGGAGCGGATAATAGCAGTCTGTTAAGTTACCTTAAAGATGATCTCGATATCAGTTTAGATGGTGCAAAAATCCTCAAATCGGATGACGAGAACACTATCAGCATATCTGACAGTGAAAAATCAGTAGAAATAAAGCTTGAGAAGGAATATGAAAGCGCTCTGCTAAAAGTCAGTGACGGCAGAACTTACACTCTTCAGGTGAAAAAGGAAAACGGCACCCTGAAGATATACATGGGAAAACCGGTAGAATTAAGATTTATGTTTGGATTCGGGATATGCAAAATCTCAGAGCCCAGGGTCGAATGTTATATTGCCCAAAAAAATAAACCTGAAAAAAGGGAGGGGCCGAAGAAAAGGTGGGTATTCCAGTTAGAGAACGATTACTGGTTCTGGGAGTGGGCAAAGGAAGGCGGCGATATTAAATCATCAAATACATACGGCTTATACGAGTTAATTAACAGAGAAATGTCATCGCCGTCGATTGAGAGCGATAATATATTCGATGTCGAACTCGATGAGAAAGACGACAGGATAATCCCCGTAATATACATGCCTGCTGTTGATACGCTTGGTAATTTTTTGCGGGAGGTGCACTGTGCTGAAAAGCCGCCGACGGATAACGGGTCAGTCGAGGTTGAAGTCTCTCTTGTATTCAACAATGAACTGCTCCGCAGGCATTCTCTTGTGCATAAGATCTATGAAGTAATCCGCAGGTTGCGCTACGGCAGGACACGCGATATTGAGACTTTCAAGATCATTGCCAGGAAGGATTTCAAGGACAACGCATTAATTTTCGAGGACATCTACAGTGATTATTATCAACTGGAAGAAGATACCATTCACGGGGACCCTCACAAAGCACCTGAGCGCGGGGTCAGGTACTACTTTATCGACTACAGACATCCTGTTATATTCATAAACACCTCCAACCACGCAATGGCTGGGCATGATACAAACCACCATATCTGGAAATGGGAATATATCCCCTGGCTGGAGCATGCACCGGTTAAGCTGGATTGCAAGACGAGAGAAGAAATTGATAAGGAGTATAAACCCATTATAAAATTCTGATTTTGTTTAAAATGAACAAGAGAGCCAGGATAGCTGCCAGAACACAGGAGTCTAAGACCGGGGCACAGGCTTCCGGGTGCAGGAAGCCTGTAGCCTCACCATCAACAGCTTTGCCAGTGGAACAGATTTTGTTCCTTCAGAGTTTCCTGAAATAACCATCGGCAACCGGGATTTAGCTGGAGCCCACCTCTCACATAGTGAACATGAACTGCGTCGCTGTCGGAAGCTCCTTCCGTATCTTTGCAAGGTGGGGATAGTAAATTATCATGGAATCCTTTTCCTCTGCGCCTTTTCTCTCCTGCGCCTCACCCTCATGTAAAATCCTGTTTATTATCCTGCACTCAAGTCTGCCAGATATCCTGATAGTACCCCTCTCCATCGAGGAACTCATCTCAAGGTAAATAGGAAGCCGGAGACGGTCATGCTCCCATTCAGGTATCATAGAGGCAAGTTTCTCAAGTTCTTTTTTATCGAACGAGTGGGTCGAACCGTCAAGGTTTTTTATGCTCGGCTTTTCCTCCAGCAGAAGCTCTTTTAGTGCTCTTCTCTTCCTGGGAAGATGCCTGTTCAGCGTCTGGATGAACTTCAGAGATATCTTTTTCTCAAAATCATCTTCTCTAAACATTAAGTATTGTTCCTGCTCTTAATCAGCATAATTTTCCTAATAATGTTATCAGTACTCCTCAAGCGGCATCTCTCTCCATTCCCTGTCCGCCGGCGCCGGGTTTTTGCGAAGCGCAATGACAATCGATTCATCCCTGAGCTTGTGGTTCTTTGAATCCCTCTCCTCCACCCACCCTGCAAGTTCCCCGCTTTTCAACATAGCCCTCAGCGCGAATTTGATACTGCCCCCGTCCTCTTTATTTCTCACGTTCGCCGCGCCGTGTATCAGCCTTACGTACCTGAACTCGTGCTCGTATGCTTCTTTTATCTTCTCGCGCGCTGCCAGGAGCGCAGTCCTGTGCGAATAACCGTGCAGGTCGACCTCAACGCACCTCCTGAAGATATCCACGCTGAACCATGCCATACTGAGGCTGGTATTATCCGGGGATTTATTTAAATTTTTATGGCAACATCAGCTCATACCTGAAATATTCTACCCTATATCTATCAGCAGCAGATCCGGATCTTTCAGGTGCTCTATCAGGGTGTTCATGAACCGTGCAGCCTGCGCCCCATCCAGTGCCCTGTGGTCGAACGATATGACCAGGGGCAGGATTTTCCGTACCTTTACCTCTCCGTCAACCGCTACTGGCATGTCTCTGATCCTGTGAACGCCAAGGATAGCCACGTCAGGAGGATTGATTATGGGCGTTGAGAAAATCCCGCCTATGCTCCCTATGTTCGTTATTGTGAAGGTATTGCCCTTCAGGTCGGGAAGTTTGATCTTTCTGCTTCGCGCCTCCTCTGCAAGCCGCTCAGATTCAGCCGCCAGCTCCATGATGCTCTTCTGGTCTGCGTTCTTGATTACCGGCACCATCAAGCCCTCAGGCGTGTCCACGGCTATCCCAATGTTGTAGTAATGCTTGAGCACTATCTCGTTCCTCTGGGAATCTATCGATGCGTTGAGATAGGGATGCTGCTTCAGGGCTACAGTTACCGCTTTTATGATGAACGCAAGGTACGTGAGCTTTATGCCCTTCTCCTCTGCGGTCTTTTTCTCCTTTTCCCTGAGTTTCACAAGCTCGGTAACATCAGCCTCGTCCATCGAGACCACATGCGGAGCCGTGAACAGGGATTTGACCATACGTTCAGCTATGGTCTTGCGGATGCCTTTTATCGGGATCCGCTCTTCCAGTGCTGCTACCTCAGGCGCGGCTTCAGGCGGCTTAACCTCCGGTGGCTTAACCTGCGGCGGCTTGACCTCAGGCTTTGCCTCTGCATATCGCCTCACGTCCTCATCCGTCACCCTGCCGCCTGGACCCGTTCCCTGAACCTTTGATATATCCACCCCAAGCTCCCTGGCAAGGCGCCTCGTAGAAGGTGCGGCTAAGACCCGCTCAGGTCTCTCTGCTATCTTTTCTGGAGGTCTTACTCCTTCAGGCGGTCTGATTCCTTCAGGCGGTTTTATCTCCTCGGCAGGTTTTATCTCAGAGGGTTTGATCTCCCTGGATGGCATGGCAGGCTTGACCTCTTCAGTCGGTCTCATCTCTGGAGGCTTGATTTCAGGCGGCCTGGCTCCGGGCGGTCTGGCTCCAGGCGGTTTTGCTTCCTCCCCTGGCACGGCAATCGAAGCCAGGGTGCTTCCGACTTTTATGATATCACCCTCCCTGCCGTAGAGCTTTAACACCTTCCCGGCTTTCGGGGACGGTATTTCCACTATCGCCTTGTCCGTCTCTATCTCAGCTACTGGCTGGTCAGCCTTGATCTCATCGCCTTCCTTAACCAGCCATTTAACAAGCGTGCCCTCGGTCACGCCCTCGCCAACATCAGGGAATTTAACATCGACCATATTATCGCACCTCAGAAAGCCATAACCTCTTTAATCGCACCAGCTACCCTTTCTGCGTCCGGCAGGTAGTAATCCTCAAGCTTGGGAAGCGGCACGGGTACATCGTACCCTGTAAGCCTTTTAACCGGCGCCTCAAGGTAAAAGAACGCTTTTTCATTTATCCTCGCGACGACCTCAGCGCCGGGACCAAGCGTCCTCGGCTCCTCGTGCACCACAACAGCCCTTCCTGTTTTTTTGACAGATTCAATAATTATCTTCTCATCCATGGGCGAGAGCGTGCGCAGGTCTATCAGTTCAACGCTGACATCCTTTACCTGCTGCAGCGCCTCAAGGCATACCCTCGCCATTGCGCCCCACGATATCAGGGTTATATCATCCCCCTCGGTGAGTTTCTTCCCTTCTCCTAAAGGTACAGTGTACTCGCCCTCCGGAACCTCCTCCCTGAAAGCGCGGTAAAGCCTCTTGGGCTCAAAGAAGAAGACCGGGTCAGGGTCCCTGATGGCGGAAATGAGGAGACCTTTGGCATCGTAAGGCGACGAGGGGATAACCACTTTCAAGCCCGGGATGTGGATGAAGAACGTAGCCACAGCCTCAGAATGGTGTTCCAGAGCTTTCACACCGCCGCCGTACGGCGACCTCATAACAAGAGGGCAGTGGTATGTCCCTCTTGAGCGGTACCGTATCCTGGAGGCATGCGCTGCAAGCTGGTCTATGGTAAGATAGCTGAACCCTTCGAACTGTATCTCAGCCACGGGCTTAAGCCCCGAAACAGCCATCCCTATGGCAGTCCCGGTAATCGCCGACTCAGCCAGCGGCGTATCTATTACCCTCTCGCTTCCGAATTTGTTCAGGAGCCCTTCCGTTACCCTGAACACACCGCCGTCCACGCCCACATCCTCGCCCATGACCACGACCGCGGGGTCTCTTTCCATTTCCTCCCGCAGCGCAAGGTTGAGCGCCTGGACCATGTTGAGTTTAGCCATATCTACCGCCCCATCTTCTTTGAGACGTAAGCAAGAAGTTCATCCCTCTGCTCCCGCAGGTCAGGGGGCATCTCTGCATATACGTACCTGAACATGTTCTCCACATCCGGCTTAAATGATTCCGCCTCCTCGACTGCCTTTTCCACCTGTTCCGTAAGCTCTTTTATGAGATTGTTCTCGTAATCCTGGTTCCATATGCCCTTCTTTGAAAGGTATATCTGGAAGCGCTTTATCGGGTCTTTTTTCTTCCACTCCTCAACCTCTGCCATCTGCCTGTACTTCGACGGGTCGTCCGAAGTCGTGTGCGCGCTCATGCGGTACGTAAAGCATTCTATCATCGTGGGTCCACCTCCGGCTCTTGCTTTATCAAGTGCAGCCCTGGTCGCGCTGTACACAGCGAGCACGTCGTTGCCGTCCACCTGGATGCCCTCGAAACCGTATGCCAGGGCTTTCTGGGCGAGAGTCTTTGAGGCGGTCTGTCTCTCTCTCGGCAGCGAGATGGCGTACTGGTTGTTCTGGCAGATGAAGACAGTTGGAGTTTTGAAAACGCCCGCGAAATTCATGCCTTCATGGAAATCACCTTCTGAGGTCGCGCCGTCCCCGAAATAAACCACAGAGACAGTATTCTGCTTTTGTATTTTTGCAGCCCAGGCTGCTCCCACGGCATGAGGTATCTGGGTTGAGACTGGTATAGCCACAGGAAAGTTCCTGGGAGGGAGCGTCAGGTTCGCATCTTCAGACCCCATCCAGTAAATATAAAGGAGTTTAAGGGGGATTCCCCGCGCAATCTGGGCGCCGTGCTCCCTGAATGAGGGAAAGAACCAGTCGTCAGGGTTCATGGCGTAGGCGCCTCCTATCGCGCTTGCTTCCTGACCGAGGGACGAGCCGTAGGTAAGCATCCTGCCCTGGCGCTGCAGCTTCAGGGCTTTATCATCGAAAAGACGCGTCAGTACCATCGTCCTGTAAAATTTTTCAAGCGTTCCATTATCGAGCTTCGGCTCTAAATCCTCGTCCACATTTCCTTCGGGATCGAGAATCTGAAGCCAGTCCACACTCATATCCAGAATTTTTCTTCGGGGCAACCTGATACCTCCCTACCCAATCAGTATGATTCTAAACCTTTTTATCCTTTACTGAGATACACATCAATGGCACCAGGATGAAAAGCTTCTTAAGCTGCAAGGGAATTTAATGAATCAACCGGAGGTATAGCCCATGGAAGTTAAACAGCACGAACGACTGCACAGGGATGATCAGAATCTCTGCAAGCTTGCTATCAGCGAGCTGGAAGACATTTATGCGGACCTTGGTCTCTCGATAGAGGAGCTGGATTTGCTGGACATGCCCAGGCGCTCTTTTACAGTCCATTTTCCCGTAAAGATGGATTCCGGGAAAATGAAGATGTTCGTGGGGCACAGGGTACAGTACAACGACGCCCGCGGTCCCACTAAAGGAGGCATCAGGTTCCACCCGGAACTGACTCTGGGGCACGTCATGGATCTCGCTTTCCTGATGTCGCTCAAATGCGCGGTAGTGAACATACCTTTCGGGGGAGCAAAAGGCGGCGTTGCGGTCGACCCGAAGGAGATCAAAAGGAACGAGCTTGAACAGGTCACCAGGGGCTACATCCACGCCATAGCCGATTACATCGGACCTTTCAAGGACATTCCCGCGCCCGACGTTTATACTGATGAGAAGATCATGGTCTGGATACTCGACGAGTATGAGAGGATAAAGGGCGAGCATGCCCCAGCTGTGGTCACCGGGAAGCCCATCGAACTGGGGGGCAGCAGGGCAAGGAGCTATTCAACCTCCCTCGGCGGCATCTACATCCTTGAGGAGGCTTTGAAGAAGACGGATATGGATAAGTTCGAGGTAAGCATAGCGATACAGGGGTTCGGGAACGTCGGGGAGAACGCCGCGCGCATCCTGCACGAGCGGGGCTACAAGGTAATAGCGGTCAGCGACTCAAAGGGCGGCATAATGAACAGGGAAGGTCTTGATATCCCGGCGGTCATGAAGCACAAGGCTAAAACCGGCAGCGTAGTAGATTTTGCGGGCGCAACCAATATCACCAATGAAGAACTGCTGACCTGCGAATGCGATATACTGGTACCTGCCGCGCTCTCAGACCAGCTCACGAAAGATAACGCGGCAGACGTGAAAGCGAAGATCGTTCTGGAGTTAGCCAACGCGCCCACGACAAAAGAGGCTGACGACATATTCTTTGACAGGAAGATAATGCTCATACCCGATGTCCTTGCAAACGCAGGAGGCGTGGTCGTGAGCTATTTTGAATGGAGCCAGAACCTGACCAACGATTACTGGGAGGAGAGCCGGGTGCTTGAGAGGCTCAAGAAAAGCATGATAACTGCGTTCAACGATGTGTATTCTATATGCCGTGAGGATAACTGCAGGATGAGGCGGTCGGCGTACAAACTCGCATTGAAGAGAATACTGCAGGCAGAGAGGCTGCGCGGGAATTTGTAGGGCTTGCCGGGATGTGAGAAGGCGTGTAGGGATTCAATTTTCCAGAGCATCTGCTGCCGGTACGAAAAGTGCCTCTCCGTATTTATCTTTTCCATAGTTTCTGATGAAATCCTGTGTCCCGGGTGAGATTATATAATCGATATACTTCATTGCAAGATCGTATTTCACTGCGGGAAACTTTGCCGGGTTTACTGCCATAATATGGTACGGGTTGAAGAGATATAGCCTGTCACCTTCAAATAGAACCCGCAGTTTTGTTTTATCCTTCATGACAAGGTATGTTCCCTTATTAGAGAGGGTGTAGCCCCCTTTTGCATCAGTTATATTGATCGTTTCCTCCATGCCTTTGTCCACTGATTGGTACCATGTCCCGGAAGGCGTGATATTTGCAGTCTCCCATATTGATTTTTCCATCAGGTTCGCTCCTGAGTCATCACCCCGGGATATAAAGGGGGACTGTTTTGCTGCAATTCTCCTGAAAACGTCAGGTGCACTGGCAGCGCTCTTTATCCCGGCAGGATCGCTCTCAGGTCCGATTATTACGAAATAGTTGTACATCATATAGCGGCGGTTAATCAGACTCCCGTTAGCGACTGCTTTTAATTCCAGCGGGACTGCATGTGCCATTACCACATCTGCTTCACCCAGTTCGCCTCTGGATATTGCCCTGCCCGTTCCCTCGCATATCGTCAGTACTTTCACGTTATTCATTTCCTCGAATTTTTTGTTAAGGATATCCAGTAACCCTGTATCACAGGTAGAAGTTGTTGTAGCCAGGCGCAGTTCCTCCTGCACTGTCCGGGATGTATTCCCTGTCTGTACCTGCTGGATACAGCCGGCAAATAAAGAGAGCAAAACTAAAGCCGGTATTACCTTTAAAAATAAGTTTTTCATATCACCAGGGCTTCTAACGTAACTTGCATAATAAAGCTTTCTAAAGGACCTGTTAATTTCCAGCCTTTCGCACCTATTTACACTAAAATAGGTAAATTTAATTACCTTAATATTTTGTTATACTTTAGTGAGACTCAAATGCCAGATCCCCGGTTGGGCAATCTTAGTCCTTGCGTTAGCTGTTGCACTGGCAGCTGTCATTACCATTGCTGGACTTCGCCAGCAAGCTGATGAGAGCCAGCAGGCAGTGATACTATTATCCCGTCTTGAAGTGCTGTCGAACAGGCTGAGCGCTCTGGAATGGGGTTTCGAGAGGAGACCTGTGCCTGAAGTGCTGGAGGAAGTGCAGGCTGTTGAAAGTCAGATAGCGCAAACGCTCGATGGATTGATGCAGCTTGACCCGGGCGATGAGAGGCTGCAAAGACTTAGCAAAGCTCAACTTGAGTTTGAAGCCTCTATGGATGAAACGTTCAGGCTGATAGCAGCAGGAGATTTTGAAAAGGCAGAAGCACTCGACAGGGGGCGAATCGATCCGACTTTTGACTTGATGAGTGGAATAATTGCCAATGCCAGTGCAGCCTACAGCGAAAGGGCGCAACAGGCACAGAGAGCCTCCGACGCAGGCACTGCCTTTGTTGTGATCGCGGCTGGGGCAATGATCGGATTCCTGAGCTTACGGTTCCAGAAGGCAAAACTGAGGGCTGAATTGATAGCAGTTGAACAAAAAGCGCTGCGTAAAGCGCATGACGAATTAGAAATACGAGTTCAGGAACGGACTGCAGAACTGGCAAAAACCAACAAAGCCCTGGAATCTGAGGTCTCAGAGCACAAGCTGACTGAGGAATCCCTGAAGCTGTTCTCCGAGGCTGTAGAAGAAGCATCAAACGGCGTTCAAATCACTGATTTTAGCGGTCATATAATCTACTCCAACCGGGCTGTAGAGGAGATATACGGTTTCTCCCCGGCAGAATACAAGGGAAAGCATGTTAATGAGATGAACGTAGATCCGGAGTTTGCCAGTAAAGTAATACTTTCAGCTATAAAAGAGACCGGTCGCTGGGCTGGAGAGCTTATGGTCAGGCACAAGGATGGGCATATATTCCCTATCTGGCTAACCACTTCCATGATCAGGGATAGCAAAGGTGAACCGATAGCCATACTGGGTATTATCACAGACATTACAGAGCGCAAGCGCATAGAGGAGGAACTGAAGAAAAGTATCCTCCAGCAAAATGCGATTCTTAGTAATATACCCGATATCGCCTGGTTGAAGGACAGGGAGAGCAGGTTTATAGCAGTAAATAAACCATTTGCAGAGGCATGCGGGATGAGTTCCGGGGATTTAGCCGGTAAAACAGATTTAGATATCTGGCCCGGGGATTTAGCACAGAGATACATGGCTGATGACAGAGAGGTCATGGTAACCGGAAGGCGAAAGCAGGTCGAAGAGCCGATGGTAGATAAAGAAGGCAAAAAAACATGGATAGAGACCATCAAAACACCGATCTACAATGATAAGGATGAGATAATAGGTACGACCGGGATTGCCCGTGATATTACAGAGCGCAAAAGTATGGATGAGGCACTGCACAGAGCGCACGGCGAGCTAGAACTGCGTGTTCAGGAACGGACTGCGGAGCTGGTAGAGGCTAACAAAGCTTTGCAGGCTGAGATCATGGAGCGGAAGCGAACAGAGGAATCATTGAAACAATCCGAGGAAAAATATCACACACTGGTTGATAATATCCAGGATGGCGTCTTTATTATTCAGGAAGCTAAAGTGCAATTTATAAATGAGGCATTTGCCAGAATGTCCGGGTATACAATGGATGAAGTTATTGGAAAGGATTTCAGGCAGCTTGTTGCACCTGAGGATTGGGGGACGGTTACTGATCGCTACCACAGGAGGCAGGCAGGAGAAGATGTTCTTCAGGAGTACGAATTCCGCATTCTGCATAAGGATGGAAGAACCAGGATAATTGTCAATATGAATGTCGGGCTTATAACCTATCGCGGTAAAGTGGCAAGTATGGGGACGGTAAAGGACATCACAGAAAAGAAGAAGCTTGAGGCTCAGTTGCTTCGCGCCCAGAGAATGGAGAGCATAGGCACGCTTGCCGGCGGCATAGCGCATGATCTTAACAATGTACTGACGCCAATGATGCTGTCCCTGCAAATACTGCAAGAAAAATTCGATGATGAACAGAGCCAAAGATTGCTTAATATCCTGGAAACAAATACCCAGCGGGGGGCAAACCTGATAAAGCAGGTGATGTCATTCGTGCGCGGGATCGAAGGTGAACGTACCGCTCTCCAGATAGCACATATTATCGCCGAAATCGAGAAAATCGCAAAAGAGACATTCCCGAAATCTATTGAGATCAGGACTGATATACAGAGAGACCTCCCTGTCATATCCGGGGATGCTACGCAGTTGCATCAGGTCCTGATGAACCTCTGTGTGAATGCACGCGATGCAATGCCGCAGGGCGGTATCCTGGGCATTTCTGCTGAATATACGTTTGTCGATGAGAGCTATGCGCGTATAAATCTTGATGCCAGGGTTGGTCAATTTGTTACTATTACCGTCACTGATACAGGAACCGGGATTCCTCCTGAAATCCTGAGCAGGATTTTTGAACCGTTTTTCACAACAAAGGAGTTTGGTAGAGGCACAGGTCTTGGTCTTTCTACAGTTCTTGGGATTGTAAAAGGTCACGGTGGATTTATAGATGTGTACAGTGAGGTTAGAAAAGGTACTGCGTTTAAGGTCTATTTGCCTGCTGCTAAAGCTGGAACCCAAAAGGCTCAAGAGCAGCAGCAGCATGAACTGCCTTCGGGGCACGGGGAACTTGTTTTTGTTGTTGACGATGAGACGGAGATACTTGAGATTACAAGAGTATCGCTGGAGAAATACGGGTATAGAGTACTCACAGCTAATGATGGAGCGGAGGCGATAAGGCTGTACTCGCAAAATAAGGGAGAAGTCAAAATCGTTCTTATGGATATGATGATGCCTGTTATGGATGGTCCTGCAAGTATTCGGGCGCTGCGTAAAATTGATCCCGCGGTAAAGGTCATCGGCGTCAGCGGATTGACAGAGAAAGATAAAATCATAGAAGATGCCGATGTTCAGGTTCATGCTTTTCTGACAAAGCCTTACACTACCAGGAGCCTGTTGAGAACCATATACGAGGTTCTAAAAATGAAATGAAGAGGTTGCGGTTCTTCTTTTTTTAATTATCGTTACTTCCGCTCACCTATGGGCACGTACCTGCATACTTCCCGCCCGCAGTACCGCCCGGTATATCCAGCGCTCGGTCTGTAAAGGACAGGTCCTGGCGCCGCCTCTGCGAATTTCTCTTCTATAACGTGCGCGCACCAGCCCGGCGTCCGTGCAAGGGCGAATACAGGTGTGAACAGGTCCGGCTCTATCCCCATCATATAGTAGATAGATGCGCTGTAGAAATCCACGTTGGGGTATATCTCCTTCCCTTTATGCCTCCGGAACTCATCCCTGGCTACATTTTCGATCATCCTTGACAGCTCATACCATTTCATGTTCCCGCTCCTTTCAGCAAGCCTCTTAGAAATATCGGAAAGTATCCTGACACGGGGGTCCCCGCTCTTATAGACCGCATGACCCATTCCCATGATCCTTTCCCCTTCCTCTAATTTTGATTTTACCCATTCCTCCACCCGGTCGGTACTGTCGATCTCAAGGAGCATCTTCATTACCAGAGTATTGACGCCGCCGTGCAGTCCGCCAGAGAGCGCAGCAAGCGCCGCGCCGATACATGCGTACATGTGGGCTCTGGTCGAGGCTACTTCCCTGGCTGCGAAAGTGGAGGGGTTGAAGCTGTGCTCTGCATGGAGGATGAGGGAGACCTCAAAATCCCTTGCAATATCCGCATCCTGCGGCTCTCCCTTCAGCATATACAGGAAGTTGGCAGCGTGACCCAGTTCTTTGTCCGGCTCTTTGATATCAAGGTTCTTCCTGATCCTGTCCCAGTAAGCCACCAGGGTAGCCATTTTTGCAGTGAGATTGATGGATTTTTCTATATTCGCCGCCCTCGTCTCAGTCCTTGCATCCCTGTCAAAGTCCGGAAGCATGGATACTGTAGATTGAAGCACATCCATGGGATGGGCTGTCTTTTTTCTTCTCTCCAGGTGCTTGATGATCCCTCTGGGAAGCTCCCTGTGCGATGCCAGCACTTCCCTGAATACTGCCAGTTCTTTCCCTGTGGGAAGGGTATCGTACAGCAGAAGATAGATGGTCTCTTCAAAATTCGAGTTCTTCGCCAGGTCCTCTATGTCATAGCCCCGGTAGATGAGTTTTCCTCTTTCCCCGTCTACTTCGCTGATCCTCGTATCGGCTATCTCGACTCCCCTGAGCCCGATGTTCTTAACTTCGTGCATACGCTAATCCGTATTATAAAGTTGAACCTGGTAGCTATTAAATCTACTGCAGGAACGAAACCACCATCTATTTATATCAAGTAAACTTTAGTGAAATCAAGTTTACTTGATTTAGGAGGAGCAAACCTGCATATCTCTGATGGGATTCTGGAGCCGCGGTGGATATTATTCTGGTATGCGATATCCGCGGTATTCATCGCGCTTGGTCTGCGGGCGATCAACAAGCGCATCGCATACGACCCTTCGTACCTTCCCCGCATATCACTGGTCGGCGCAGTTGTCTTCGTGATATCTGTCTGGCATATACCCGTACCCGTGACAGGCTCGTCCTCCCACCCTGTCGGTACGCCTCTTGCTGCGATAATCGCGGGTCCTTTTGAGACTGCGGTGATTAGCGCTATTGCTCTTTTCTTCCAGGCGTTCATAGCGCACGGGGGCTTGACGACAGTCGGCGCGAACACCTTCTCGATGGGAGTCGCAGGGGCTTTCGGCGGCTATCTTGTCTACAGGATGTTGAAAAATATTTCCCCTTTATGGTTCTCAGCAGGGATGGCAGGACTTGTCGGAAGTATCCTTACGTACATGGTTACGGCCCTCCAGCTTGCCCTTTCCCTTAACCCGGAAAATGTAATGTATTACTGGAAACTATACTCACTCGGCTTCATCCCTACCCAACTGCCTCTTGCGTTCGCCGAGTTCGCGTTCACTGCCTACGCTGTAAGATACTTATCTGAGACAAAACAGGAGTTGATCAGCTCAAACCGCGGCATGGACAGGTTCACAAAAACCGCGCTTGTGCTGATGGTAATAATCGCCTCAGCCATCGCCGCTGGCGCATACACAGGCTATTTGAAAGGTTATGAGATGGCAGGCGTTGACGGCACTGTAGAGACGAGCGCCGCGCCCTATGCTGATACGGACAGCATCGGCGCAAGACTGATGGTGCGGTTCGGTGAGCCTCTGGGCTTTGCCCTTGTGGGGATAACAGGAGGTCTCATAACAGGCTACTTCTGGACAGGGCTATGGAGGAAAAACTGATGCCTGAATGGCTCACCCGCGACCCTCTGAACGGGCTTGTTGTAACTTTCGCTTTTTTCATTTCCCTGATAGCAGGCAGGTACCTGAGAGAGAAAAGGTTGCAGGCTGAGGATAAAGGCAGAAAAACCGACCCAAGGATCAAGCTCATGGTATCATTTCTTCTCATCATCGCCGTAACGTCCATGGAACACTGGTATTTCCCGGTCATCATATCGATATCATGCATGGCTGCAGCGATGCGGCTTCGCATGCTCCGGGATTACAGTAAAAAACTCGCCTTTCCCCTGCTTTTAGCTTCTTTTATCCTGGTGATACAGGGTTTTACCTATGGAGTCACCAGGATACCGGGAATTATCCCGCTCTATATAGAAGGAGTTGAATATGGTTTCCTCATTTTCACAAGGATATTTGCTTCCGCCTCTATCCTTGTTCTATTGATAACTACCATATTAGAGAACGAGCTGCTTGAGAGCATGCGCTGGTTCAGGGTACCGGATACGGTGATCGATATCTCTTCGTTCATGGTGCGCTATATAAAGACTTTTTCGAACGAGGGAAGAAAGATAAAACTGGCACAGGAATCAAGGTGCGGCTTCTCAGGAGACTTTACGAACAGAATGAACAACGCCGCCTCCCTGTGCGGAGCGCTCATCACCCGCGCGTTCGGGCGGAGCGATATGGTCTATCGCGCCATGCTCTCGCGCGGCTGGCAGCCGCGGTCGCTGCGTTCCCGTGTCACGCCGATGAGCAGGAGCGATGCGGTTCTGGGACTGGTATTATCCACGGGCATAATCGGTCTTTCGGTCTTTGACCGGTTTTTGTGAGGCTGCAATGAACGCAATAAAAACTTCAGGGCTTGATCACACCTATGCAGATGGGACAATTGCTCTGTCAGGCGTGGATTTCGAGGCGGATACAGGCGAGAAGGTGGCTGTACTGGGTCCGAACGGGAGCGGGAAAACGACGCTGTTCTATCATTTCAACGGGCTGATAAGACCGACCGGTGGGGAGATTAAAGTGTTCGGTGAGGATATCTGTGAGAAAAACATAGATGAAGTCAGGAGGCGTGTTGGCATTGTTTTCCAGTACCCGGACAGCCAGCTCTTTGCGCCCACGGTGTTCGAGGATATCGCCTTCGGTCCAAAAAACCTGGGACTGGCGCACCAGGATATCAAGGAAAGAGTATCATACGTGATGCAGCGGTTCGATATCGAAGGGCTTGCGCGGAAAAACCCGGCGAACTTAAGCGAAGGGCAGAAGAAAAAAGCGGCTATCGCAGGCGTAGTTGCAATGGAACCGGATGTCCTGGTTCTTGATGAGCCTACATCGGGTCTTGATGCCGCCGGGGTTACTGATACGATGGAAATCCTTGATGAACTGAACGGTGAAGGGAAAACGATCATCATATCGACCCACGATTCCGACCTTGCAGCCGCATGGGCTGATCGCGTGTATATACTCAATAAAGGAAAAGTTATCAGGTCTGGGCATCCCAGGCACATTTTCGCCGACGAAAGGTTGGTTTCCGATGCCGGGTTAAAATACCCGGTCGTGATTCAGACTTTCCGGGAATTCCACGCACGGGGTATCTCAAAAGGCGAAGTTCCGCTCTCAGTCCTGGATTTTATGGATTCAGTCGGTATGGAAGTGATGAGCATCAGGTGTGCCATAGCAGGCTGTGATATATCAGCAGGTGACGAGGTTTGCCTTGAGATGAATGACGGCATGCTGGTCGCAGGTAAGGACCCGTCAGGCGTTGCAGGAAAGGCTGTGTTCGGCGGCAGGAAAGGCGAGGATATAGCAGTAAAGGACGTATCAGGCGATCTTCATGCGCTGGCAGGCAGCATCACCGTTATCAGGGTTCCGGGAGTCATGGAAGGCGGCTCAAGGGCGGTTAACCTGGAAAAGGTCAGCAGTATCATTAATGGTCAAGTCCAAAAGATAGGGGCGATGGGTACATCCGCGAAGGTGCTGATGAACAGGACGGGGTTAAAATGCGATTTCGAGTTCGACGTGATCCAATCAGGCATTCTGGCTGCTCTTCGGGGTTTCAACGTGACCATTTTTGCATCCGGGGGCATGGCTGACAGGGCAATCGAAAAAGTTAAAGAAAGAAAAATTAAATTTTCGTGTTTTGAACTGTAAATTACTATTTAAACTTCTTTAACAACCTGCCATAGAACTCGTTTTCCCTGTGCTTGCGCGCAAGCCTCTCCACGATAAGCTCAGGCGTGCTGCGCGCCAGGCAGTTGTACCGCGGGTTCCTGTCCACGACCAGGTTCAGGTCTTCATCCAGTCCTTTTGCCTCGATGCCGTCCACGCGTATATCGCAGGTCGTATTCTTCAGTATCGATTCTGCCAGATGGCTCACGAATACTCCCATGCCGTTGTTGTCATCGAGTTCCTCCAGTATGCCTGAGATGATCTTAGCAGATGCACCCGGCTCTGTGATGGATTCAAGCTCATCCGCAAGAACCATCTTTCTCTTCTCACCTGCTACAGCGGAGAAGTCCTTTATCGTGCTCTCAAACGCCCCTGCATCCATAGTGCCTCTTGATTTGCCAAAATAGAAGAATTCCTCGACCAATCCTAATTCGCACTGCTTTGCCGGCACGGGGAAGCCCATGTGAGCCAGGATGATCATCTGCGCCAAGAGGTCAAGAGTTGAGGTCTTACCGCCAGAGTTCACCCCGCTCAGCAGTATGACGCGTGCATCCCCGAGCCTTCCGATCCCTGCATTGAAGCGCGAAGCTCCGACCGAGTAATCTATAGGGACCGGAGACTCAAGGAAAAGGTTGGTGCCTCCTGCAAAACCTATACCGCCTTTATCATTGATAGCTGGCATGGTTAGAGTGAATTCGCGTGCAAAGCGCCCTATGGTGTAGCCAACGTCGAAATCGAGCACCTCGCGAACAACAGATGAGGCTGTCTCCTTTAATTTTGACAGCTCCCGCGCATTGTCCCTTAAAATGACAAGTTTTCGCGAGGCGATGCTGCGGAGCAGGTGGTTTCGCAGACCATCCATGCCTCTTTGGTTCACCCTGATGGGATGTGTTACCTCCTCGCCGAAGAAGTTATTGAGGTACTGGGCTTCAGCCGGGCTCAGGCACAGCTCTCTGGATATTTCGGAGAGCGCTTTAGCCACGACTGCGTTATACTTCTCCCTTATCTCTTTCTCAAAAATGCTGCTCATGCTCCCGTCCATGGCAGTGAGGAGGTCAAAACCCTTTACTGTGATAGAACTTTTCTCGATTAGGAAACCAAATTCTGCGTTGGCTCTTTTCTCAATTCCTGATACTGCATCGTTCAAACGCTCATGTACCGATGTGAGCCTGTCGACCTCGCTGTCAAGCCCGCTCTTTAAACCTGAATCCTCCGATATCTTCGAGATGCCAAGCGCCAGCCGCTCTATTTCCGCGTCCTTGATCTTAGCACAGAAATCGGGATAGTGTTTCCTTATGCTCCTGAAGACCGAGATCGCAGAGCCGATGGATTCAAGGTTCCTGGCAAAGAACGCCAGCTCCTTCTCCGGAGCCACCTGCCACGCTTCGGCTCTTTTGATGTCCACGAAATCAACATCTATCTCTTCAGGGAAATCCGCCCCTGCCAGGCTGGTACTTAAAAAAACATAAGAGTATCCCCGAGCCACATCCACAGCCTCACCCGGGTTTTCAACAAGCTGGACTGAGACCGGAAAATTTTTTGCAGCTTCGAATTCCTCCCGTGTGGTCGCGATTATCGCCCTGTCCCTGATAACAGGGATAGCGATGTTTGTTTTGATGGGCTTTACCCCGGATAAGATACCGGAAAGTTCGCTGTCATCCAGCCTGCCCGCCATCTCGATAACTCTGCCGATCTCCTTCTGCAATTTTATTATCCTATCTTTTTTACAAGCTGGATATGGAAAATATATGTGCATTTTGCTTTTCGCATATTCGGTATTGGCAAAACCTGATATGAGGGCTTTGATGCGCTCGTACATATCGTAAGCCACATCTGTCCTCAGGAAATCCCTGATGCCCACGCCTTCGTTTTGCGCGCGCGCCTCAAGCACAAGGGTTATGGCGGATTTTTCAGTCATCCCGTCCATTTCTGCTATCGAGGCGATGTCCCCGCCGAGAATAGAACCAAGCGCCCGTTCCTCTGAGCCGAAGTGCTCGATAAAACGCCTGGCGGTTTTTTCTCCGATCCGCGGGATGTCCCTCAAGCTCTTTATCATCTGAATACTCTCAGTCTCTCCAATTATTTATATCGTTTGCTGGGGGGTTAAGCGCATGTGCGGAGTTTAGTGACCGCAAACGGTAGGCGGTCTCGTGCATCCAAAGCGCTTATTTCCATGGAGACGGCTCCCACCTTTTTAAAAAATCAACTCGTTTGAAATCACCGTCATTTGTAGCGATGTCTGAAATCTCATACATTTTGCATGTTGCAGCATGTATTGCATCACTTCCAAGGAGCAAATTAAAAATCTTTTTAGCCTCCAGTATCACATGATAGCCTATTTCAAGAACTCTCAATCCACGGTAATCCAGAATCTCATCTATTATTTTCCCGGGTTTATCAATTTCAGCCAGTATATGTGGATTTTCCTTTATGAATCTGACCGCTGAAAATGGTTTTATCTGGTACTTGTTGCACACTTCCAGGATAAGCAGTTTATGATATACTTCCTCAATAATTATAGGGTTTGTATAACCAATTATTTCACCATGTTTGATTTTCATAAGGAATTTTTCGCATTCCTCGTAAGGACCTGTAACTGTAGCGTCAAAAATAAATATGTTGCTATCTATGAATATGTCGCTTCCAGAAAAATCTGCAAGGGTGGGCATAATCACAAGAACTTATCGGGTTCCGATACCAGTACTTCTTCCACAAGTTCTAATGAAGCACTAATCCTGGTTTTTAATGCCGGTTCTCTATGAACAGGTTCTATTCTTATAGTAACGTCTTGTCCTTCTAAATCGAGTTCTTTCTTCGGCACGATTACACCCTTTTTTATTGTAGCATCAACGAGAATTGGCATTTTATCTTATAATAATAAGCGTTCCATTTTAAAAAGCTTTGCTACATTATTTCTTCCTTCCGACATAGTGAATTACCTGGTTTTTTGTCTCTTTTCTGCAATGGTATTGATTAAAATAACACATCTCCCGATGTCAACAATAGATTATTGTATATGAGCCAAGACAGGAGCGATCCACTTCCGGGCGCGCCGCCAGAGGTGCGGGATAAGCCCGCATCCCTGCGGGGACGGCGCGCCCCGAAGCGTGTGGAGACGACCCTGCGAACTGCGCAGCGTCGCGGATTTTTATTCACCCCGGAAAATTTCCAATTTCCCTTCCAGCGTTGGATGCATCCGCGCTGATGCTTCTCTCTCAGTGACCACCTTCACCCATTTTGACTTCCTGCATAATAGGTGCATCTACGCGCTTCGGTTCGCTTCCAGGCCTGGTATATTTCGGTTTCACTTTAACAGCGATATCTTTTCCCAAGCGTTTACATTCTTCAAGATCTTTTTCAGTCGGTTGATATTGGATACGTAATACCGGATCTATTACATTTATGCCAAGCTCACGCATTTTTTCTGCGATCATTACTGGCGCCTCACCACTCCAACCATAAGAGCCGAAAGCTGCTCCTATTTTAGCTTTTATTTTTGCTTTTTCCAGGCTTTCAATAAATTTCTCCATGGGAGGCAGCATTCTATAGTAAAATGTGGAAGATCCGATTGCAATTGCATCGGCATCTTTCAATTCTTCTATCCTTGCCTCATTGAAATTTATGGCTTTTGCTTCAATATTTCTTGATTGAGCCCCTTCTA
>JAPMTX010000174.1 GCA_026552855.1 Candidatus Methanoperedens sp.
TAAGCCGGGAATCATTTGTCCGTTCCCCATAATGTGTTCGCAGCCATCATGGTCAGACTCCATACCTTTGGGTTAAGCGTTTCAGACTATTTTCGCTTATCACGCATGACGACTCTTTTGGTGGTTCAACTTTCGTTTTCTTCATAGTATTCTTATCCTAACGGTTCTTTTAAATTAGTCTTTTAAATTCCTCCATATTGTCCTGAGAGCTTTACACCCCAGCGTTACCACTGACGCATATCTCAGTAGGATTACCCCAAACGGAAGGGGTAGCGCACGGCAATACATGATGTGACTTCTTGTCACGGGCGAACTTTGCGTCCTTTGCGGTGAGTTCACGATATGCTGCAACTGATTACGCAAACCAGAGTTTAGCTTTGAGGTTAATTACTATAACTTCCCGAAAGGCTCTCTTAACTCATTTTATACGCCCGCGTAATCATCCGCCCAGCGTCACGTCCTGCCCCTCATACCACTTTAAAGCCCTGTAGAACTGTTCCATACTAAAATCCGGCCAGAGTTCATCGACCACAAAGATATCCGCATAAGCCGACTGTATCGGGAGAAATCCGCTGAGTCGCCTCCTCTCGCCCCAGCGTATGACAAGGTCTATCCTGGAGACCTGCTTTGAGCCTATGTTCTCAAGAATATCCCGTTTTCCCGGTTGTTTATTCCTGGAATTAGCAAGCGCCATGTTCAGGTCCCATTTCCAGCTATAATTGACCAGGAAATTCAATCTCAACTTCCCGCCCCTGTCTTTCTCCGGCACAGTATAGCATTTGAACTCCTCAGGGAAAAAGGGCGATGATGCATCCCCCACTGCCAGGATTGAAACATCTTTTTCCTTTATCCAGTCTATGAACTTTATGCAGGCGCTCTGGAAGGCAGCCACCTGCTGCTTGGGGCGGAACGTGTTCTCCCGTGTGAACATGTAGGTCGATACCTCTTTGATGCCTGACCCTAGTATCTCCTCAAAGAGCTTTCTGCCGGGCTCGATACCGTATTCGTACCCCTCCTCCCTCGGCATGCCGCGCGCCTCTGCCCAGCGGCGGTTCCCGTCGGGTATGATGCCTATATGTTTCGGGATGCGCTTCAGTCTCAACATGCAATGATCCCCTCTGATACCCGCCACCTCAGGGTGACAGCTTTGCTCGCAGCCTCAATCCCCGGCGAACTCCATTCATTCATATGGCTTCAAACGATATATTCCTGTCGTTGCTCCACGTTACACATATAACCGAAAGAAATAATACACATCTTCGACATCCTGTATCCGAGGTCTAACAATGCCATCTGAGAAATGCAATTTCTGTTCGGATGAAAAATGCGTGGCAGCAGATCTGACTCCCTGCGATTTTAACGGGGATAATTTCAAACAGTGCCTGCGCTACCGTCTCTACTTCATAAGACCGCAGTCCATGCAGTTGCGCTAAGCCCGAGTCGCGCCTCGGGAGGGCGCACACACGTATGGCTGGCGCCATACGTGGATACGGCATTAAGCTTTGACCATGGAAGCTATCTTCTGCCCCAGCGCATAGCATTTTGCAAGGTCTTGCCCGTCAGGTCTGAAGTTTACCTCAAGCGACTCGACCGGTTCGTATCCTGCTGATTTTAATTTCTCGTTCACCGCCCTCATAGCTCCGCCTCCCCAGCCGTAGGAGCCGAAGGTAGCCCAGAGCTTGTTCTTGGGGCGCAAGCCCGTGAGGTAGGTTAAAAAGCCTCCCACAGTCGGGAACATGCCGTTGTTAAGTGTGGGTGAACCTATCAGGACAGCCCTTGACTCAAGCACTTCCTTTACTATCTCGCTCCATTCATTGCGGCGCAGGTGGAAAAGTGAGACCTCAACACCGGAATCGGCTGCTCCTCTAAGTATCTCCTGAGCCATGATTTCCGTGCTGTTCCACATGGTATCGTAGATGACGAGCACTTTTTTCTTTGAGACACCGTTTGCCCATTTGAGGTAAGCATCGATTATCTTGCCCGGGTCCTTCCATATCATGCCGTGCGAGGGCGCTATCATCTTGATATCGATGCCGAGCTTCTGGATCTCCTCGATTTTTTTAAGGATTATGGCGGCGAACGGCATCAGGATATTGGCATAGTACTTGGCAGCCTCGTCCATCACAGTATCGCATTCGTATCCCAGAAGGCTGCATACCTCCTCGTCGAACCGGAACGACGTGGCAAGGTGCTGCCCGAACCCGTCGTTGGAAAGAAGTATCTTATCTTCCTTAAGGTAAGTGAACATGCTGTCAGGCCAGTGGAGCATGGGTGCTGTGATGAAGTACAGCGTTTTTTTGCCAAGCTTCAGTTCATCCCCGGTCTTAACTGTCCTGAAGTTCCAGTCGCCCCTGTAATGCCGCAGCAACCCTTCTTTCCCTTTTTCGGTAGCTATGACCTGTGCATTTGTCGCTACCCTCATGATATCGGGCAGGGAACCTGAGTGGTCCATTTCGACGTGGTTTGAGACCACGTAATCGATCTTCGAGGGGTCTACAATCTCTTTTATCCTCTCGATCATTTCCCCGCTGAAGCCGTGCTTTACTGTATCGACAAGCGCTATCTTCTCATCCACTATCAGGTACGCGTTGTACGTTCCGCCGCGGGGCGTGGTGTAGCCGTGGAAATCCCGAAGGTTCCAGTCCACGACCCCTACCCAGTAAACTCCGTCAGTCAGTTGTATCTTTGCCATGGTATTCTCCAATCGTTAATTATTTAACGTTATAGAATTATAGTTTTTGGTTAGTATGATAAAATATCGATGCACGGTCTGCGGGTACATATACGACCCCGAAGCCGGAGATGCTCCGAGCGTAAAACCTGGTACAGCCTTCGATGACCTGCCCGGCGACTGGGTATGCCCCCAGTGCGGTGTTGGCAAGGATATGTTCGAAAAAATGTGAGGGAGGTGAGAACGTGTGCAGTGTTGGCGATATGTTCGACGTGGACATCTCAGGCGATGCCACGATGCGCGAGTACGTGTGCTGCGACTGCGGAAAGGAGTTCAAGGGAATAGGGAAGAACCTCCGCTGCCCCGCATGCCATTCGCTGAATACAAAAGCTAAATAACGGTAGATTTATTAATCAACAGGTTTTTTAGGGCGACATTCGGGAAAACGCCTATATAGTACTGACGCCAGATATTTATTCGTATAATCCCGAACAAAACAGAGATAGATATGAAGCAGGAACGCTGGGGAAACATAGGTTCAAAGTTCGCCCATCTTACCAGTGTGCACCCCTGTTACAATGAGAAAGCGCATTTCACGACGGCGAGGATCCATCTACCCGTGGCGCCGCGCTGCAACATCCAGTGCAATTACTGCATACGGAAGCTGGATAAGTGCGAGCACCGCCCGGGTGTTGCAGGCAGCATCCTCAACCCGCAGGAGGCGCTCATCAGGGTTGATAAATATATCAAGGAGATGCCCAACCTGCGCGTGGTGGGAATAGCAGGTCCGGGTGAATCGCTTGCGAACGAAGAGACCTTCGAGACCCTGCGCCTTGTGCACGAGAAGTACCCGCAGCTTATAAAATGCGTGGCGAGCAACGGGCTTTTACTATCCGAAAAAGTGGATAAGCTCGTCGAAGTAGGAGTGACGAGCGTGACCGTGACCATAAACGCTGTCGACCCTGAGGTCGGCGCAAAGATCTACTCCTTCGTGCGTTATCACGATAAAACATATAGAGGCACTGAGGGGGCAAAACTCCTTATAGAGAACCAGTTCCTCGGCGTGAAGAGGGCAAGCGAGGCAGGACTGAACGTAAAGGTTAATACCGTACTCATCCCGGAGCTCAACTTTGAGCAGATAAAGGAGGTAGCCAGGAGGTCGGCTGAGAGCGGCGCTGTGCTTATGAACATAATCCCGCTCATACCGCTGAATAAATTCGATAAAGAGAGGGCGCCTGACTGCGATGAGCTTACCATGGCAAGGACTATCGCTGAAGAATTCCTGCCGCAGTTCCGGCTGTGCAGGCAGTGCCGCGCGGACGCGATAGGCGTTCCGGGCATGGAGCCGTGCGGCTCCCCGGTGCAGCAGCGCGCAAGCGGTGAGTACTACCACGCATAGACCACGCGTAAGTCTTAATACACAGGAACCATTGAGTATGATAGAGGTGAGACCATGTGTTTAGTAGATTCCTCAACAAGCATAGACATCGATTCCGCAGATCTTGGGACCCGGTATATATGCCTGGACTGCAATACCAAATTCCGCGGGATAGGGAAAAAGGTGAAATGCCCCTCCTGTGAATCGGTCAATGTTAAGAAAATCTAATTATTATTGATCTCTTTACGCCCCGCAGTTATACTGCCATTCCACTCCTGCAGAAATAACCCGCCGGCTTTCCGCTTGCCAGATTGTATTGCTGCCAGACGGAGCAGGTGCCGCAGATGCACGGCTGTGTAGGATTAAGGTCCTTGCAGGTAGCAACGCCTGTGGAGCAGTACACTCCGGGAACGTCCCCTGCAGTTGGAGCTTTACCTCTGCTTACAGCTTTCATTACATCATCCAGTTTACCCAGTTTTTCACTCACACACTGGCTTCCATTCTGTACCGGGCACCCCGGACACCTGCATCTTTTTATGTTCTCTACCGAAAACGGAACTTTTGGATCTGATCTTTTATTCATTCTATACTCCCCGATTTTTAGTTTGTGTCCCAAAGATTAAAAGCTTTCCTGTTTTTGACAGTCAAATTTAGAATGCTCTCCCATTTTTACAGAAGTGGTCTGCTGGCTTTCCCTCTGCTAAATTATAACCCTGATAAACAGCGCAGTTACCGCAGATGCACGGCTGCGATGTATCAATGTCCGTGCAGGTGGCAGTGTCGGCAGAACAATATATTCCGGGAACATTTTCTGGCATCGGTACCTTGCCTGAACGTTTTATCTCTTGCTTTGATTTTCTCATTTTATCAATTACGCACCTGCTGCCTATCTGGACCGGACATTCCGAGCACCTGCATTTTTCTATATTCTCTACTGTGTATGCGACCTCCGGATCTGGATTCTTATTCGTATTATATTCCCCCTGGGTTCCCATTTTCAGTTTGGACTTTAAGATACTAAAAGCTTTTCCGCTTTTTTACTCCGGAGTGACTACGCCTACCGCTCTTCTTCGGTATCCCGTGAGGCGTACATACCAGGATAAAAAACCCGATGATAAATTTGACCGGCTCAATACCCAGGGAAGTACTCCTGTTTTATTTGTTCACCCGGTATGTTCATTTCTTTTAATATTGATACCATGGCATCTACCATCTTCGGTGGTCCGCATATGTAGAAAACACGCTCCATGTAATCAGGTATCTCTTTCTGTACCATCTCTTTATCAATACGCCCTGTAAGCCCCTTCCACTCTTTGCCAGGATGCGTTATTGTGTTCACGACCTTAAGGTTCTTGTTTTGCCTCTGCATCTCCTCAAACTCATTTTTAAAAACGATATCATTCTCAGAGCTGTTAGAGTGGAGGAGGACTATGTTTGTTCCCAGTTGTTTATCTGAACAGTACCTGATCATGCTTCGAAGAGGAGTTATGCCTATACCTCCTGAGAGCATACCTATTTTGTCGTATTCTCCGTTGAACGCGAAATCCCCGAAAGGGGCGTTGATGGTAACCTTATCTCCTTCCTTCAGCGCTGCAAGCGCATTTGCGAACTCATGACCGGTCAGCTTCTTTGTCATTGCTATGTAATCCAGCTCCGTGGGGCTGCTCGAGATAGTAAAGTGTTTCTCAAGTTGCTTCCCCCCGCTTTTTAGCTTTATAAACATGTATTGCCCCGCAGTAAAGTCAAATCCCTCAGGTCTATTAAATCTGATACTTATAACATCCGGGGTTTGCTGAATTTTTTGTGTTACAGCAGTCTCAAAACGCATAATCTCACTCCCAGGTAAAAGATAAACATACTTAGTCTTATAGCTATTTAGAGCTTATCTCTGCAATGCCGGAGATACCCAAACCAATTCACCGCAAAGAGTACATGGTCTTTTTTCAGATCCGATAACATGGAGTTTTGTATCTTTGCATCTGAGGGATATAATGTATTTGCCGACTTCTTTTAAATCCATATCTCACCTTGCCATTTTTAAAGCCGTTTTCAGGTTGATTGGTTTGATCAAATTAACAATAGAGTCAAAATGTCCATCGTCTGTTAAAACGTGTTTTATTCCTTCAGTTATGCCGGTCGCAGCTATCAGCGAATCACCGAGAGGAACCTTGTATAACATATGCAGCTCCCCTGCGCGCATTGCTATTGTTCGATCGGTTTCTATAATCTCCAGGTTTGTAGAGAGCAGTTCGTTTAATTTTTTCTTATAAATATCTCTACCAAGGTGATTGACCAGTTCCGTGAGCGTGACCACTGAAATTACTCCGGTAATCTTCTGGTCCCTGATTTTCTCCGCAAGCTTGAAATATGTACCATTTTCGACCTCTTCGGTGAGAAGATCGTATATATGCATCGTATCGATTAGAATCTTTTGCATCTTATCTCCACTTCTCCCGCATCTCTCTTATGTTTTTTCTCACAGTTTCCCTATCGAACACAGGCTTTACAGATCCAACCAGTGTTGTAATGTCTACAGTCTTGGGCGTCAATTTAATATCCCTATCCTCAACTTCTATGAACAGCTTTTCACCCTTTTTAAGCCCAAACTTTTTTCTGATCCGAAGAGGTATCACTATCTGTCCCTTTGCACTCATTGTTATTGTTTCCATGACTTACTGGTAAGACTGAAAAGAATATATATTTTATCATATCCGAATCGGCGCAAGAAACTTGATTGATTCGCGGTTATCCGTGTAAATGCAATGATAATACGGCAGCGTGGATACCATGTTTGCGTACTTCCTGGGCAGTATCTCTTTTATCTTCGCGATATCCGTCTCAAGCTGCAGGCGGAATATGAAGAAATGCTCTGCTTCGGATATCACAGTGATATTTAGAGCTTATCCAAAGAACATTGTAACTTTTACAATAGACTGGTTTTTCGCTGTGTTCCTCTGAGTTCTTCGGATGCAGAAAAAAGAGAAGAGCAACTCGAAATTCCTGGATCGCCTGTATTTTCAGGCTTTCGGCTGAGCTTTCAGAATTTCCTCTACCTGCTCTATTGAAATGACCGGATTTGCCTTGAACTTAAGATATGGCATGTACTTCGTTAATGCCATAGCAATCTCCTGCTCAGTTCCTTCAACAATGGCATATCCTGCATGACCACCTACGAATTCTCCCCAGTCTAACATGCCACTTTTAAAATCTTCCTTGACCAGATTCACAAGCCTGGCGTAGAGTGCCATTTGCTCTTCTATGTCCTCTGGTATCCTGCTCATATCATCTTTCCAGAGTATTAGAAACTTTGTCATCTAACCACCTCCTTTAGATTACAAATAAAAGAACATCCCCATGCACATTTATAGTTATCGGCTGATGTCTATACTGGGGTCGCTGCGATCTTGACAGGTGCGAGGAAAGGATTAATTAAGGATGCACGAAATCATTTATATCATAAAACATGGCTCATAAATTCGATGTAAGGAGCGCGGAAGTTCTCGACAGCCCAGATAGAAAGCGATTCCTGGACCCTGATAGCGTACTGGATAAGATAGGGCTGAGGAAGGAGACAATATTTGTCGATTTGGGCTGCGGAACGGGTTATTTCTCGATACCGGCATCATTCAGGGTCAAAAAAGTATATGCGCTCGACGTGCAGCAGGAAATGCTCGACATCCTGCACGGTAAGATAAAAAAACAGGGGATTACCAACATAGAGACCGTCCTGTCCGAGGAATCATCCATCCCGCTTCCGGACGGCTGTGCTGATGTGCTCTTCATGGCTAACGTATTCCATGAACTTGAGGACAGGGGCTCCATACTGGAGGAAGGAAAGCGCATCCTCTCCAGCGGGGGAAGACTGGTAATAATTGACTGGAAGAAGATAGAGATGGACTTTGGTCCTCCTATTGAGGAAAGGCTCACTGCCGGGGAAGTTATCGCGATCTGTACGGATGCTGGTTTCAAACTCAGGGAGCAATCAGATGCAGGACCCTATAATTATTTATTGATATTCGGAACAGCAAACGAAAAGTTAGTTTAGTTAAACGGATATGTATTATCATTGGTCAAAATGAATAATTCAAGACTGGAGTGATATACCCTGTATATGAATGATTCATTTTGTAATACACCATTTTTATTAATTTTCTGAGATATTACACGAATCAACTAAGATTTAATAGTCAGTATAATATTATATATAATAACTAATATATACATAGTTAGAGCACTTACTCAATACAAGGATATTATTAAACAATACATTTGAATAACGGGTGGCAGCTATGTCGATGCATCAATATAAAGTCACAATTGGCGGTATTGTTCAAGGTGTGGGGTTTCGTCCCTTTATTTATCGAACAGCAAAAACGAACAATATTCGGGGTTATATTAAAAACTCAGGCAATAGCGTAGAGCTTTTGCTCCAAGGAAAAGATGCTGAAATCACAGAATTCTTAAACGTCGTTAAAAATAATAGACCTCCACTTTCCAGGATAACTAATATTGATATAAAACCCTGTAATGATAAAAAGTACAATGATTTTCTGATTTTAAAAAGTGAAAAACATGGTGAATCGGATTCGGTAATGCCTCCTGATGTTGCCATATGTGATGCCTGTTCTACCGAGGTATTTGATAAAAATAACAGAAGGTACCTTTATCCATTTACAGTTTGCACAGACTGCGGTCCACGTTTCACAATAATAGAATCCCTACCCTACGACAGGGAAAACACCACGATGTCTGAGTTTGGCATGTGTGATACATGTAAGCAGGAATATTTTAACACTATGGACAGAAGATTCAGGGCTGAGCCTGTTTGCTGCCCGGATTGCGGTCCTTTGTATGAATTATATAATGGAACGGAGAAAATGCAATCAAAAACCCCCATCAAAGATGCTGCATTTGCACTGGACAGCGGGAAAATAGTGGCTATAAAAGGAATTGGAGGTACGCATTTCTGCGCCCGGACTACGGACGACGATGCAATAATCAGGATACGAAAGATTCTGAATCGACCGTATAAACCTTTTGCAATTATGGCACGAAATATAATTGAAGCCAAGAAGATAGCGCATATATCCGAAAAAGAAGAAGAACTGCTCTTATCTCCTCAACGACCTGTCGTGATATTGGAAAAAAAGAAAGGACTTTCCGATAATATTTCTCCGGGTTTGAACAATATCGGTATCATGCTGTCTTACTCAGGTATGCATCATATGTTGTTTTATTACTCAAAGCAGCCTGCTTTTGTGATGACATCCGCGAATTCGCCCGGTGAACCGATGGCGGTTAATAACGAGGACATTCTCTCGCTGAATGCAGAGTTTTCATTAATACATAACAGAAAAATTAAAAACAGGTGTGACGATTCTGTTATTAAACTTGCCAAAAATAACGTATCATTTATCAGGAGATCACGGGGTTTTGTGCCCTTTCCGGTCGAGGTAAAGGATACAGGAAGAACTGTACTATCACTTGGCGCCGAATTGGATGTGACCGCCTGTGTTTTGAAAAAAGACAAAGCGTTCCTTACGCAGTATATCGGTAATACCACGAAATTCAGGACGCTTGAGTACCTTGAATCTGCCATTTACAATCTGATGGAATTAGTAAGAGCCGATAAGATCGAGGCAATTGCTGTGGATATGCATCCTTCTTTTAACACCTCGATACTCGGCTTAGAATTAAGCAAAAAGCTGGAAGTTCCTTTAATTAAATGCCAGCATCATTTTGCCCATGCTGCATCTCTTCAGGCAGAAAGCGGTGCAGAGAGAATGGTATGCATCACGGCTGATGGCGTTGGATACGGTAGTGACGGGACAATATGGGGCGGTGAAATCATTTCAGTTGACGATGGTTTTGAGAGGGTTGGAAGTCTTATTCCTCAGTTAATGCCTGGTGGGGATTTAGCTGCGCGGTATCCTGCACGAATGGCTGCAAGCATACTATCCAAAAAATTCGATCAAAGCAGACTTTACGAGATATTTTCATCTTACTTTGAAAGGGATGAATTAGCCATTATTTTAAAGCAAATAGAGAAGGGATTCAATTCGCCTCTTACTACAAGCACAGGAAGAATACTGGATAGTATCGCAGCGATGCTTGGAGTTTGCACCGAGAGGACGTACGAAGGCGAGCCTGCCATGAAGCTTGAGGCTTTTGCAATGAAAGGAAGAGATACTATTGATATACCTGTTTTGATAAAGAAAAAAGATGACAGGTACATGCTTGATACGACAGAGATAATTAAAGAAGTTTACCTTAAAAAAGATCATCATTTGTTCCACGATATCGCGGCTTCTGCTCAGAATGCAATTGCAAGGGGTCTCTGCCGAATGGCAATAAAGTCGGCGCAGGATAAGAATATTGATGTTATCGGTTTTTCTGGGGGTGTGGCATACAATGATGCCATTATCAGTACTGTTAGAAACATTGCAGAAGAAGAGGGGTTTAATTTTATCACTCACGCTAAAGTTCCGTGCGGAGATGGCGGAATAAGTCTTGGACAAACGATGATAGGCGCCTCAGAGCTTGAGTAACTGCTTAAGATTCGCTTCTTTGCGATGGGCTTACTTGGATTTGTGAGTGGCTTTTTGCCAGTCGGAAAGTTATTTTAGTTAAACGAATATATTATCATTGATCACAATGAACGATATGATTCCAGACAGGGTTAAAAATATCGCGCAAATAATATCTGAAGTTTCACATTTAGACGAAACTGATATGTTTATTCTGCTGGCATTACTTGCCGACAGCAAGATGACCAACGCCGAACTTGCAAAAATACTGAAATTCAAAGATGGAAATTCCATAGCATATCATACACGTATCATGCAGGAAGCAGGAATAATGGGTCGATATACAATTATTCCCAACTGGAAGCGTGTGGGACTGGCAACGGAATTTATCATACTGGCTGAAGCGGAAAATGAAGAACAACTGCTTGAGATTGAGAAAAAGCATATAATAATGGCAGATGAATACGCATTAAAGCAGGGGGATATTGTTGTAACTCCGACAATATCGGGTTGTGTTATCCTGCGGGATATCTATCACTGTTTCGGCGACAAAACAGCTTCAGTAATAATAGGCAGAGCTACATCAGACCAGGATGCAGCAGTTTATTGTAAGAATTATCTTGTTGGCAGGTATCCCAATATCAAAATAAGTCTACTTATAAATAAGTACAAGACAGTAAGCGATTTCTTTATTGATAAGCGTGTGATAAATAAACTGAAAGAGTTTTTCCAGATAAGTAAAACCAGTGAACCATCCAGTATTTTGCAAGAACTGAGTAATCTGCCTGTACAGGAATAACGCCATATTTACAAATATTCAGAGTGCCAATTCAGTGATTGGCACACACGACCACAAATAGCATAGTAAAATTTGGTATAGTCAATGCCATAATCATCCTGTCTTTGAGTTTATTTCCATCCCCTGCCGGGTCCCGCAGCAGGATCTGTATGCATCCTGCAGCAAATACGGCATAGATTACGGCAGCTGGAGTAAAATAATAATATTTTGTGATTACGTATATCAGAGGAATGAGCGGAAGTATTGTTAGCATGCAACACACTTTTGCAGCCCGGTGAATGCCCATCAGCAGCGGCAGTGAATTGATATCGCCTGCTGTATCCTTAAAATCCTTCATGAATGTAAGGGAAAATACCAGTACGAATATATAAGCGGCAACCGTTAGACAATCACTATTAATAGGCGAATATATGCTCCATACGCCTATCGATTCCAGGGCAAAGCACAGCGCCATATCTGCCATCGCAATACCGGGTTTGTCCTTAAACCGAAATAAGGGGTGCGAATACATTATGCCCCCGACGATTATTCCTATTAAAAGACATAGGAATAGAATCAGGCTCAGGTTGATTGAAAGAATGAGCGCAGTTGAAAACAGAAATATCATATATACCCACGCGTTTTTCAAAGAGATTTGATCTGATGCGATAGCACCGTTTGGTTTGCATATTTTGTCTATCCTGATGTCATAGATGTCGTTTATGATGTCGCATCCGCTGTGAATCATTATTCCCGCAAGGATTGCAATAGCTGCCTTGTAATCCCAGACGCCTAAAACAGCGCATGTTGCTGCTGCTACAGAAACGTCAACGATACTTCCTTTTAATTTAAGTATTGAGATGTATGGACTGCTGTGAAATATTTAGACACCACCCATAAAGCCGATTTATAATATGAAATCTTTTGCATAAATCGATACAATTTTTTGTTACATATACTTTTCTTTATCTTTTTAGATAAAAATTGAAAAATAACGAAAAGTTTATGTATAATAAGTGAAAACTGGTTACCGTAGGGATAAAGAAACCCTGTACAAAAATAGTATATGGGGTTCAGTGTATTAAACTGGGATACGCTGAACACAAGACCGCCCGAAGGCATGGTATGGTTTACTTTAAAGTTATTTAAGACAGCGTGCGACTGAGGGCAGCAAACAATAAAAGGAAATATAAATAGATGGTGGTGTCATGGAAAAAAGTGAAAAAAGTAATAAACATGAAAATCTGTTGAATATGCAAATTCTCCTATCTCACGGTGCAGGTGGAGAAATGATGAACAAGCTGATCTCAGACTCGATATTGAAAAATCTTTCAGTTAGAGATCTGGGAAAAGTAGGATTATCTGATCTAGATGATGGTGCATCTATTTCCTTGGGTGATAAAGAGATTGTAATAAGTACAGACAGTTACATAGTCTCACCTATTTTCTTTCCTGGAGGGAATATAGGTAAATTAGCGGCATGCGGTACTATAAACGACATCTCTATGATGGGAGCTAAACCGATTGCCCTTTCTCTTGCTGTTATTATTGAGGAAGGTTTTGAAATTTCAGAACTTGAATGTATAATTCAATCTCTGGATGAAGTTTGCAGAGATACAGGAGTATCCGTAGTCACCGGAGATACCAAGGTGATGCAGAAAGGAAAACTTGATAAAATTATAATAAACACAACGGGGATTGGGATTACAGAACAGGTTATAAAAGATAGTAACCTCACGCCTGGAGATAAGATAATCCTGAGCGGAACAGTGGGTGACCACGGTATCTCTTTGATGTCCTTCAGGGAGGAATTCGGTTTTGAGACAACGCTTCAATCAGATGTAGCGCCTTTATGGCATATGATTGAGAAAGCGTTAAAAGTTGGAGGAATAACTGCGATGCGCGATCCAACAAGAGGTGGGCTTGCTGCCACTCTCAATGACTTTGCACGTAGAAGCAAAACTGGCATAATGATTTATGAAGAAAAGATACCCATTAAGCCTGAAGTTGTGGCAGCATCTCGTATGCTGGGTATTGATCCATACACAGTTGCCAATGAAGGCAAAGCCGTTATTGGTGTCAGAGCAGATAGAGCACAAGAGATGCTGGCGGTACTTCGCAGCACAGAGCAGGGGAAAAATGCGGAGATTATAGGCGAAGTTATAGATAGGTACTATGGTAAAACGATAATTGAAACAACCGCAGGCAGCAGAAGGCTTATGGAACCACCTATTGGCGATCCTGTGCCCAGGGTTTGCTAATTAAAAAAGAACCAAACTGGGAACTTATGAACATATAAAATGAGTTGATTTGGATGAAATCGAGAGGATTATTAAGCGTTCTTACATACTCGGAGAAGAGAGAGGATATTCTCTTTTTATTACTTAAAGAACCAAGAACATTAACAGAACTTAAGGACCATTTCAATATCACTTCTCCGGAAATCCTGCCCCGCATAAAGGAACTGGTAATGAAGAATTTAATTTACAAACAGAATGGGAAATACGTTTTGACACCTATAGGAAAAGTTATAGGCAAGTTTTACCAGCAATTTATTGAAACCCTATATGTTATCGAAAGAAATGAAGAATTCTGGAAGGGAGATGTTGTAGATGAGATACCGCCGCTTTTTCTGGAAAGAATCAGTGAATTAGGAAATTGCAAGCTGCTTGAAAACAGATTGGAGAATATTTATGAACCTCATGCGGATTTTTCCGAAAAAATCTTAAAATCAAAATATGTAAAAGAAATCGCTCCGATACTTCATCCGAAATGTCCACTTTTATTTTTGGATATAGCCCAACCGGAAAAGAGCATATCTCTAATTGTAACCAAAAATGTGCTTGAGAGGCTGAAAAAGGAACATAATGAAACTGTTAAAAAATCTTTATCTAAAAATACAAATCTGTTCCTGTTAAACCATGAAATAAAACTTGCTCTTATTGTATCGGATATGTTCCTTTCATTATCTCTCTTCTCGAGAAATGGCCCCTCCTATTCTCAGAGGAATTTGATAAGTTTTGATAAGTCAGCCGTGAAATGGGGAGAAGAACTTTTCATGTACTATAGAGGTTTATCGGAAGAAATCAGAAGTGTTTAGTTCGTGGTATCAGAAACCCCATAGCTTTTATGGCAGGGATGGATTGGTACCATGGTGCCCGCCCCACCTTTTTACAGGGCAATAGCGGAGGCGGAAATATAATTCGAAGCATTGTGATTTTTTATAAAATCAGATCTTCGGCTAAAATTCTCCTCTGACTCGCTGCTGCCGGTCGAATTCTTCATGAAACCCGGGTATTCGAAGTTCCTGCGTAACAATTCAATGCATCTTCACTATCTTCAGCTGCCGTTCCTATCTGTATACCCGAAGCCCCATTTTTTATTGCCTGATATGCCTGTTCTGGAGTTCTTATCCCTCCGGCAAATATTAAAGGGATATTAATCTCGCTTGATACCTGTGAAATCAATTCAGATGGGACATCCAATTGCGATTCTGACCCTGCATCTATCAGAACCATTTTGGCCCCGGAGTATTCAGCAGATAGCGCACCTATGACTGCTAATTCCGGTTTTCCGCGGGGGAGCGGAATTGCGCGGCACACCCAACCGGCAGTTTGACCCGGCTCTATTATCATATATACCACTGGAATTGGCTCTATTTTACGGGTATATTTACTTTTTTTCTTTATACTTCTGGTAGCATCAGATAGCACTTCGCTTTCGGCGCCGATGGATCCTCCAACAAGAATGGCATCTGCTCCTCCAATTTCCATGGCTGAAGCCAAATCGGCACTATCACTCTCATTGCATTTATCAGGATCCACCAGACCTAAGAGTACAGACCCTTTAATATAAATTGATTTACTCAAATGATCAAATATTTTTCCATATCTCCTCCTTTTATGAATTAAAAATCTATACACCATAAGAAATTACGCATGTAATCAATTGTAAATAGAACCGCAAATAAATGCATATGCATAATTCTTATGTTGTCATGTATATTTCATCTAAAAAAATAAATACATAAGGTATTTATTCTATTCAGAATGAATATAAGCTGGTATATTTGTGAAATTATTATTCATATTATTATCACCTTTTGTCAGTGTTATTTTTCGTTTAGTATGATTTGTAGGCTGCATTCCTTCCGGGACCTTCTCCTTTACAGAATATTCACCTTCTGATAAATTATCAAACTTATAATAGCCTGAGACATCGGTGGATGTATATCTTTTGGTAGAGTTACCAGAAATATCGAGAATGATGTCCACGCCCGATATGCCATTCTCACCAGTATCCCATACTCCATTGCCATTTGTATCATTGACGACATAACCTGAGATGCTGCCTGTTATGGATGGAACAGTCATCTGTACGTTCGTGAAATTATTATTGGTGGAATTAATACCTTCTTCCACAGGTATAACCCATTTAACTATAGAACTTGTTGGTATCCAACCCGATGCCATTGATACTTCGACATATCTACCGGGAGGGAGATTATCAAATTCATAAAATCCTTGCGCATCGGTAATCGCGTCTCTCATAACCGACATGCCCACAAGTTTAATAGCCGCGCCCGGTATGCCAGGCTCACCAGTATCCCATACTCCATTACGGTTCATATCATTGATAACATAACCTGAGATGCTACCTGATGGTGGTGAACCTGGTTCTGGAATTGGATGTGGTGCTTGAGAAGGCATAGAGGGTATTTTTACCAGCCATGGATCACTATTTTCAGCGCCATACGAATAAGTTAAACCGCCCAGGATATAACCCCCATCTGACGTCTGCTTGATATAATGTGACTCATCATATTTTACCCCTCCGAGTGTAATGTTCCATAGCTCATTGCCCATTGAATCAGTTTTTATGACCCAGGTATCGCCTCCAATACCATATGAGTATGTAGTGCCCACGGTCACATAGCCACCATCTGAGGTCTGCTGAACAGCATAAGAGAAATCATAATCTTTTCCTCCAAAAGTCTTGTTCCACTGCTCATTGCCATTTG
Organism: Candidatus Methanoperedens sp.; assembly: GCA_026552855.1. Classification (GTDB taxonomy): domain Archaea; phylum Halobacteriota; class Methanosarcinia; order Methanosarcinales; family Methanoperedenaceae; genus Methanoperedens. Next base: position 16,375 of record JAPMTX010000174.1, read on the forward strand.
AGTCGGTCTTGATAAGCCATACATCACTAAGCCCATTCCCATATGAAAATGTACCGCCAGTAAGAATATAACCGCCATCTAATGTTTGGTGAACAGCGTGAGATTCATCGTAACAGTGACTACCAAATGTTTTGTTCCACATTTCATTACCGTTCGAATCTGTTTTTACAAGCAAGACATCTCCCATTTGTCCGTATGAATATGTTGGACCTGTAACAATGTATCCATTATCTGAAGTCTGCTCTACACCAAAACCAATATCAAGACTTGATCCTCCAAACGTCTTGTTCCACTGCTCATTGCCGTTTTCATCCGTTTTTATAATCCACATATCTCCATTATTTCCGTATGATAATGTGAAACCTGGCATAATATAACCCTTATCTTTTGTTTCCTGAACATAGGCAGCCATATCAAATCCAATTCCGCCGTATGTTTTGTTCCATAGCTCATTTCCATTTGAACCTACCTTTATAAGCCATCCATCGCTTTCTCCAGCCCCATAAGACTCAGTGTGACCCCCATATATGTAATCTCCACCTGAAGTCTGTTGAGCAATGGCCCCCATATCGAAATTGTATCCATTAATTGAAAAGTTCCACTGCTCATTGCCGTTTTCATCCGTTTTTATAATCCATGCAGAACTGTCATTAAGAAGCCAGGTAGTGCCTGAAAGAAAATAGCCCCCATCTGAGGTTTGTTGAGCAGAATAACCTTCTTCCCAATACTTTCCTTTAAATGTCTTGTTCCATTCCATAGAATTTGAGATATCTTGAGCAATGGCTGTTTGAATACTGAAACTGAACAATATTATTAAAATCAGCAACAAATTGCCAAGATTTATGTTCCAATTAATATTCGGTTTATTTGATTCTAACATTTTATTCATTTTTACCACCTCTTATTTCGACTGATCATTATTTCCCGTTTTTAATATGATCACTTAAAGTAAAACTGCTGTATTCAGCACACCAATATATATTATTGATTTCTAATAAGATTTTACGATTAAACCAATATTATGTCTTCCACGTAGCATTATACTAAATCACAAATATATACGGCCTATAACGAATGGAGTTGAATATTCTTATCTGGAAAAGGTTCTGCGAGTTGGTAAAATGAGACTGGGAGAAGAGATGTTTGAATATTCTGGAAACGATTCACGCGCCATGAGAAAGATCGTATATGATTGGAGATGGGATTGCTATACATTCTATCATGCCACTGGATATAACCCCCCTCCAATTGATATCAATTTTGGTGAGGTGAAATTATGGAAAAAAATATGAACGACAAATACGAAAACAATACGACATTCTCGAAAAATGCGAAAATGATGTCCGATCTTCTCAGGGGATGCGATATCATTGGCGTAAAGATTTTTCGGGGTGACTGCACGATCAATGAAGCAAAAGAACCTGATGAGAGGCTTACATGGTGTCAGGCTGTGCAGATGGCCAGAAAAAACAACGAGGCTTTCATAATCAATAAAAATACTATCGACTGCCCTGGCGCTTCTATAGCTCTGGGTTTGGTAGATCCATACAGCAAAGAAAAACTCGGTGTAAAACAATATAAGGGGGACATGGAAGGTTCTCCATATGATTTTTCGATGGGATATGTATATGCATGTGCTGCTTCCGGAAATCCTGAATTCCATCTATTCGGAAAGGATACCGACCCGGGCAGGTATAATTCCCTCGAATCTGCAAGGAATGCAATTGCAGGTATGCCACGGTTACAGCAGGGCACTTCATGCGTTGTACCATATCCTCCATCATTGGATATCGATCCTGATGTTGTGCTGGCGGTAGTTAACTCAAAACAGGCAATGAGATTGATCCAGGCGCAAGCTTGGGATGGAGGGAATCGTTTTCATAGTTCAACAATTGGTATACGCGGTGTATGCGCTGATTCTGTGGCATATCCTCTGTTGAACAATACGCTTAATGTGACATTTTTCTGTTTGGGAGCAAGAGTCTTAGGTAAATTCAAAGCAGATGAATGTCTGGCTGCTCTCCCATATACGATTATGGGAAGAATCAACAGGAATTTAGAGGAAAGCGACTCTGGTTTTCCACTGGATTTAATGCCATAAGGGGGAATTATGGAAACAAAAATACTGGATATCAGAGGTTATAGTTGTCCATATAATCTAATAGCTACAAAAAGTGAGTTGAATTCAGTTAAAATCGGTGATAAACTATTGATAATTACTGATTTTCAACTCTCATCTGAAACTATCCCGCATTTTGTGGCGAAATCAAATTCTTTCAAGTTGCTAAATATTGAGAAAAAAAGTTTGCCAGAAAAGCGGAATGAATGGAATATTCTTGTTGAAAGATATAAATGACTTTATTATGGTGATAATGTATGGGATTGGAGATGAGTATTAAAAAACAATATGGACGGCTGTTTTTATCTGTTTTTGTGATTTTAATTATCGCAGCAGGATTTTCATTATTCGCGCCCAAAAAAATCGAGGAAAAGCCGACATTGAGAATTGGCTATCTTCCAATCACACATTCTATGCTTCCTGTGGTGGCACATGCTCAGGGCAAATTCACGAAAGTCAACGTGGAAATGGTAAAATTCTCAAGCTGGACCGAACTTGCTGAAGCACTAAAGGCAGGCAGTATCGATGGCGGTGGTTCGATATTAAATACACTTGCTATCAAGCTTGTGGAACAGGGCGTGCCTTTAAGATCTGTCCTCATGGCTGTAAGGGATGGAAGCGTTCTTATTGTGAAAAATGATATAATGAATGTTAAAGAGCTGGAAAACAGAACTATTGCCATTCCTTCGAAATTCTCACCGCATTATATACTTCTTCAGAAGTACCTTTCAGATAATGGTCTTGAGATAGATAAAGATGTGAAGACTGTAGAACTTGCGCCACCTGATATGATATCAGCACTGGCAAGTGGTAGCATTGATGGATTCATTGTAGCTGAGCCGTTTGGAGCAAAAGCTGAGGAAATGAAAGTCGGAAGGATACTTGTGCTATCAAAGGATATTGAAATACCGGGTTCAACCAGCAATGAATGCGTCATAGCGATCAGAAGTGAGTTTATCGAAAAATATCCTGATGCGGTTCAGGATTTTGTAGACCAGTTAATCCTGACCGGAATATATGTGCATGAGGCTCCATATGAGGCAGCAAAGCTCACGGTTCCATATTATGGTCAAAAACCTGAAACCATTGTCAAAGCTATCAATGACCCTCCGGGAAGAACTGTCTATATTGACCTGTATCCCAGAGAAAATGAGTATGAAGCGTTCCAGAAGAAAATGATGAATCTTGGTCTGATCAAAACTGGTATCAATATTACGGAGTTTGTGGATGAGAGATTCGCCGAAAAAACTTATGGAAAAATTGGAAAATAAAATACTACCTCTGGTAGTTATAGGAACTTTCATAATCTTATGGTACGGATTAAGTACATTTATTTATTCCGATTCACTTCTGCCATCCCCTTCATCTATAGCTGTCGCGATTTGCGAGATGCTGATACAAGGGATTTTGATAAACCATCTCTTGACAAGCCTATCTCGTGTGTTTATCGGATTTACTCTCGCGGCAAGTCTCGCAATTCCATTGGGATTAATCCTCGGATGGTACAGCAAGGCAATGAATGCGTTAAATCCTCTTATTCAGTTGTTCCGTCCCATATCTCCGATTGCATGGATTCCTCTTGCTATCCTGTGGTTTGGAATTGGGGATAAACCAGCGATATTCATTATATTTATTACATCATTCTTCCCCATGTTGGTCGCTTCCGCATCAGCGGTAAGGAACATTGATGCTTCAATCATAAAAGCTGCAACGAATTTTGGGGCGAATGACATAAGTATGCTAAGAAAAGTAGTATTGCCTGCTTGTTTCCCTCAAATTGTAGTTGGATTGCGAATATCACTTGGCATTGCATGGGTTATAATAGTCGCCGCTGAAATGGTGGGCATGCGCTCGGGTCTTGGATTCATGATACTGGATGCCAGGAACTTTCTGCGCATTGATATGGTAGTGGCTGGTATGGTCATTATTGGTATTGTGGGCTTGAGTCTTGATAGGCTCGTCTGCTTGATAGAAAATAAAATCAGGAGACGATATGAATTCAGCAGGACATAATGTTAAAATCGTTATCAATGGACTGACAAAATTCTTTTCAAATAACGGTCATAGTATGCATGTGCTGGATATGATAAATCTGGATGTCAAGGAAGGTGAGTTCTTTTGTTTGCTTGGTCCGAGCGGTTGTGGAAAATCCACACTCCTTAATATCATGGCGGGATTCGAGAAACCTACTGCTGGTATCGTCCTTATCGGTGGAAAAGAAATTAAAACCCCAAATCCTAGATATATTACTGTGTTCCAGGACTATGGTCTTTTTCCATGGCGAACTGTATTGGAAAATGTTGAATTCGGTCTGGAGATCAAAGGGATTGACAGCAGCGAAAGAAAGATAATAGCAGGGGAATTTATTGAAATGGTGGGTCTTAGTGGTTTTGAAAAAAGATATCCCTTTGAACTTTCTGGTGGTATGAAGCAGCGAGTATCGCTCGCCAGAGCACTGTCTGTCGATCCGGAGATTATATTCATGGATGAACCTTTTGGTGCTGTGGATGCGCTGACAAGAATGAGGCTGCAGGAAGAATTAATGAATATATGGAAGAAAAAGAATATAACCATAATTTTTGTTACGCATGATATTGACGAAGCTATATATCTCAGTGACAGGATTGCGGTATTGACTCCTGTTCCTGGGAAAATCAAATCCATATTTGAAGTTGCCTTGAGCAGACCAAGGATAAGAGCTGGAATTGATTTCTTGCGTATCAAAGAGAGAATTTATCTTGAATTTTTTGATTAAAAAAATTAACTTAAATCATGTTAGAAAATATATGACTCAACTAATGTTATACAATATGCATAACATTAAACAAGATTACATATATATGAATACGATTCAAAATGGGTTGTCATATGAAGATTAACATAAAGATAATTATAAAGTTGTCTTTACATAATAAATAAAATTAGAAAATATAATTAAATATATATTCAAAATTCTTTAGGGGTTTAAATATGAATAAAATAACAAATGGGTTATTATTGTTGTTCATCATAACCATGATTTCGTTCCCATCTGATGCCGAAGGCGATATAAATTCATCTGTGCTAAATGAAAAGTTTTTCAAGGAAATATATTTGGATGGAGTGAGTGCTGATTCCGATGGATTCAAACTTCTATTAAGAGCCAATGAACGCCAATCAGGTGTTCACTACCAACCATATGTTGTTGATATAAACTTTATTCTTAAAGATGGTGAAAATGTTATCTATTCTGAAAAACTGGAACAAATCTCGGTAGGAGGAGACATAAGTGGTTCAACAGAAATTTATCAACCGTGGTCTGTTACTCTGGAAAATAATAAGGAATATACGGCCATAGCAGAGATTTATTTCTATAAGGACTCAAAAAGAAAATTTCTCAGTAAGACTTCAGTGGTTTTTACTGCAACTATGGATGCAGCGATAACTGATATCTACGGTGACAGCATCGGCGCCAGTGCAACTGTAAAAGGCAAATCTATGGTCCCTCTTGAAGCTAAAGTGATATTCGTTCTAAAACAGGGAATAAATGTATTGGAGGTGAAAGAAATAAAAGCACCTTTTATCATGTCTAATGACAGAGAGAAAACGGTTGATATTCTATGGAGCAAACATCTCGCACCAGGTGACTATATCATAAGCTCTGAACTGCGAGAAAAAGAAGTAATTGCAATGTATGATAAAGCAATTACAGTGAAGAAACCTGAAAGTCCATCCGCCACATCGGATCAAATGCTTGAATCTGAAAGTTCATCCATCACACCACATCAAATGCGTGAACCAGGAAATTTGTCATCCAAACCAAATCAATTGCAGGAAATATCGGGTTTTATGGCTTTCATCGCCTTAATTGCTGCATTGATAGTAATACGATTACATAGGGAAAGATGATGAAGCTTTCAGAACTATCCGCTGCGGTTTTTTACGCGAAAAAGGATATTATCAAAGATAAGAAAATATTCTTCTTTATTTCAATTGCCATTATTTTCGCAACAGCTAATCTCATAATCGTAAATGGATTCATGGATGGAATAGCAGCTGACCTGGTAGACAATTCTATTGAGTCATCAATTGGTCATCTTAACATATATCCCAATGAAGATGAGAGATTTATTGATGGAGTTGATTTCAAAGAGAAAAAGCTAGCATCACTGGATAGTGTAGTAGCGTATTCCTCAAGGCTGTCTGCCAGCGGAACTTTGACTTTCCGGGATAAGGCGGTTAGAGTTAATATTATTGCCATTGATATTGATAATGAAAAGAAAGTCACAAAGCTGCTTGAAAAAATTGATAAAGGTCAAACTCTGGAATCAAATGATAGAAATATTCTTATTTCATACCGGCTTGCTGAAGATTTAGGGGTTGATGTTGGAGATGAAGTTGCAATTGTTTTTGAAAATGGTAACATCAGGACATATAGGATAAAAGGTATCTCCCATACAGGAATATATGAGCTGGATGTTGGTGTCGTTTTCATGACGAAAGTTGAGGCTAACGAACGGCTTGGATTCAATGACAAAGCATCCATTATTCTTGTGAAACTCAATGATAAAAGTCTCGTCGAAACGAAACGGGAGGTATTGATGGATGAACTTGGAGTATTCAATGTCAGAACTTATGTAACGGAATTAGAGCATATTGTTAAATCTATGGAAGGATGGTCTAAATTCTCTAATAGTGTAATTTCAGTAGGACTCATCGCATCCGCTATCTCAGTTGGTGTAATAATATACATAAATGTGGTTCATAAACGGCGACAAATAGGGATTATGAAAGCCATCGGTGCCAGCAATTATTTCGTATTCATAGTTTTCATGTTCGAGGCAGGGCTTTTTGCAGTTGTGGGTGTTATTGGGGGTGATATACTTGGCTATTATGGCACAAAATATTTTGAAACACATCCCTTTTGGGAGCCTATGATGAAAACATGGATCAGGGCAAGATTCTACCCCTATCTGCTTTACAATGCTTCAATAGTTTCTTTTTGCATTACATTACTGGCAGGGATATACCCGGCATTGAAAGCAAGAAATCTAAATATCATTAAATCAATATGGGGGTAATATTCTGGGACTGAAATCAGATTTTAAATCCACATTGTTCTATACCTGGAAAGAATCAAAAAAGAATATGCGGATTTTTACATTGATAATCATAGCGATAGCCCTTGCCACTGCAAATATAATAATCATCAATGGCTTCATGGATGGTTTCTCAAATACACTTGTGGATGTGCAGCTGGATATATCATCAGGTCATATCAATATATATCCAAATGAAAAGGACAGGTATATAGAAGGATTAGGTATCAAAGAATTGAAGCTGGATGAAATGAAAGATGTGGTTTCATATTCGCCCAGATTATATTCCAGTGGGACCATATTTTATAAAGGAAGAACTAAATCAGTTAAATTGGTTGCTTTATATCCTGATAAAGAAAAGGGCGTTACAAGGATTCTTGAGAAAATCGAAGAGGGAGGTACTCTCACAAGGGATAACGAGATTCTGATCTCATATAGGCTTGCTGAAGATCTCCGTGCCAAAGTTGGTGGAGAAGCCACTTTCGTTTTTGAGAACGGGAAGACAAAAACCTACAAAATAAAAGGGATTACTCGTACAGGTGTCTCGGATCTCGACGCTGATAGCGTAATGATGTTCATGGATGAGGCAAATAAAGCTCTGGGTTTGAGTGGAAAATCGTCTATCATCATGGTTAAACTTAATGACCGAGAACTGGCAGAAAAATATCGCAAAATAATTGAAAATGAGCTTCAGGTAACAAACGTCAAAATCTGGAGAGAGGAGATAGAAGCAATTGCAAGCTCAGTAGATACTATCAAGAAAATGACTAACAGTGTAATAGCAGTGGGGTTGTTTGCAGCTGCCGTTTGCGTGGGCGTAATAATATATGTAAATGTTGTCTATAAGAGGAGGCAAATTGGGATAATGAAGGCAATAGGAATGAGAAGTTCTTTGATATTCGAAGTTTATCTTATGGAAGCAATATTACTGGCTCTCATAGGTGTTACTATTGGAGATGGGCTCGGATATTTGGGTACAAAATATCTCGAGTCGCATCCTTTCTATTGCCCTATTATCAAGGCATATATTAGTGCAAAATTCTATCTATATTTACTGTATGATGCTTCGATAGTTTCGACAGCGGTAGTTGTGATATCAGGTATATATCCTGCATTTATAGCTAGCAGGACAAACATCATAAAAGCAATATGGGGTGGACATTGATGAAAGTAATAGAAACGAAGGATCTGAAAAAAACATATAAACTCGGAAAAGTTGAAGTTAATGCGCTAAATAGTATTGATACATCAATAGATGATGGTGAATTCGTAGCAATCATGGGACCATCTGGAAGTGGAAAAAGCACTTTTTTGAATTTAGTTGGTATGCTGGATGTCCCTACAAGTGGAGAAATATATTTGAACAATACAGAGATAACAAAAATGGATGATTATACACGCACTAAGTATCGATTAATGAATATAGGTTTTGTATTTCAGTTTTTCAATCTATTCAATGAACTGACCGCTCTTGAAAATGTAATGTTTCCCATGATGCTCTCAAGTCATAATAATCCTAGAGAAAGAGCAGAAGAACTCCTTGAGATTGTTGGATTGAAGAATAGAATAAATCATTTACCTTCAGAACTTTCAGGGGGCGAACAACAACGAGTAACCATTGCACGGGCATTATCAAACAAACCCAAGTTGCTGATGACTGATGAGCCTACTGCGAACCTGGACACTAAAACCACCAAAGAAATAATGGAATTGTTCAGACGATTCAATATTGAGCAAAAGCAGACAATAATCATGGTGACTCATGATCCTGACCTCGGAGCCATGGCAGATAGGATAATACGTTTCAAAGATGGAAGAGTCGTGGAAGAATAAAACTGAGAATATACAATATTTTCTTCATAATAATCCAATGAAATACACCGTGAAACCTACATGAGCCTTAATGTTATATTGAGAATATAATATTATAGCAATTCTATAATATTATACAAAGTCACTAATATATTATGTTATGTTGAAGTAGAGTTGGTTTGTAATGTAATAACATGTGGAAAGATTATTGGAGTCCACAGAGTTCTCTTGCTTTACATGCCAGAAAGAGGTTAGAATATGTTAGTACAATCTAAAAAACCGCTATTAAGCGTGGTTCTTGTCACCCAATTAGTAATGTTATTCTATGCAACACCCGTATCAGGAGAAGACAGAAACATTGACCAGAGTATTAATAAAGGCATATCTTACTTATATGAGAAGCAACTGCACAATGGTGAATTTACTGCTTTTATTTCTTATTCCCCAGATATGAGTGATGCGATGAATGCGTCAACGGTCTTCGATACTTCATTCATCGTTCATACGCTGAATCTTGCTGATAATAAGCATACTGAAAAAATTGTACAAGAAATGAAAACTAAAGCACTAGCCTTTTTGCTGGATAATATGGAGTCTCATAATATTTGGAGATATCAGGGGAAATCTCAAACTATAGTGTACCCACCGGATACCGATGATACCTCGATGGTATTCTCAGCTTTGGTTGAGAGCGGAGTTAATATCAGTGATGAGTCTCTTGATTACATGCTTAATTTTAGGACCCCGGATGGCATTTTCTATACATGGATAAATTCAGATGAATGGCTTGATCCGTCTTTTCAAGACTATGAAAAATATAAGCAAAATGATATTGATGCGAATGTAAACGCGAATGTTCTTTATGCTTATTCTTTGAGAAACAGAAATCAGTATAGCGTAATTAACTATTTAAATAATATGGCGGAAAATAAATCTTTTTTAAACGGTACACCCTATTACCAATCCCCCTATGTATTCTCTTATGTTGTCACCAGAGATTATTCCGATGGGGGTATTAAAGAACTGGAGCCTTCTCTGGATAATCTAAAAGATTATGTGCTAGAAACTCAGAATGCCGATGGAGGGTGGGGAAATGATATAGATACTGCTTTTGCAACCATAACTTTGATTAATATAGGCTATGAAGGAGCGCCTCTGGAAAAGGCTATTGAACATATCCTGAACAATCAGAGGAAAAACGGAAGTTGGAGAAGTAATCCATTTTACATAGCTTACCATCCGGATACCTCTATTACGTTTTATTATGGCTCCCAAGAATTAACTACTTCATTCAGCCTTGAGGCTCTGATAAAATACAATAATATCCTATCAAGACGCTGATGAAGCGAAAGTAAGATCATTATCACACATCTCTTTTGGCTCCCCCGGATACGAGAGCAACTATACAACAGCAAGAGGAATGAGCTCAAGGAAGGCGAATATATGATTGAACTAAGGTTATGAAATTCATTTAGTATTATACAAAATAACCTATATAGGGACTCGGGTTATACCCGTGTCATCTTGCAGAATCGATCTGGACAAACAACATGATTAAGGTGATATAATGTGCGAGATGTGCATAAAACATGGTTCTGGAAAAAAATGGTATTTAAATTTGCAGAATTTTTCAAATGAGTTGCTGGAAGATCCGGATAGAACGAAATATGTTGAAAAATATGTTTCCTCGTTTGAAAAATCAATGGGTATTGATATCCCCAGGGCATTCAAATATACTAAAATCCCAATTATTGGAACCGCTGTGAAACACATTTTATTTGATAATGTGAAAAAATATCATTTTGGTCAGGTAGTTCCACTAGAGGATGCGAAACAGATATTAAGAATCGCTGATCCGATCGGCTTAGTCCCTTGCGTATGCAGAAGGGCACTGCTCGGAATCGAAGACAAATGCTGTTTTATATTCGGAATGCTCCCTCTGGAGATTTTTGATAAATATCCAGATTTCACGAGAGAAAAATGCGAAAGAATTTCTCAAGAAAAAGCCATATCAATACTAGAAGATAGGTATCAGAAAGGATATGTGCAATCTGTTTGGACTTTCAAAACCCCCTATATCGGTGCTCTCTGCCAGTGTGAGTCCAGTACATGCGGGGGAATGAAATACCGTAATTTCAGCGGCATCAATGAACTTTACAGAAGATCAGAATATATTGCCTTTATTGATGGCAATAGCTGCAACGGCTGTAAAAAATGCATACATAAGTGTCAGTTCGGTGCTATGTCGTATTCGATGACACTGCGTCGTGCTTTTATCGAACCTGAAAAATGTTTTGGATGCGGTGTCTGTAGAACAGCATGTAAGAATAATAGTATTTACCTATATCCAAGGAGTAATTTAATTCAAGTTGATACAATATGAAAATCAGTATAAATATCGATGATTCTAAATGCATTGGTGCCCCCTACAAATGCAATAAATGTATGCAGGCATGCCCAAAAGTCATTTTTGTGGCATATCCACATAACAGACAGCAAGGTATGATATGTGATAAGTGGTGTCTTGAGGTTCCAATAGAAGAACTATGCATCGGATGCAGGTTATGTGAAAAAGCCTGTCCTGAAGGGGCTATTCAAGTGATATTAGCATGAATTTAAGAGAGCTGTTTGTCTATGTTAGAATGTTCAGGTTCTATAATCTTTTTATTCCTGGCACCTGCGGTTTGGTCGGTGCAGTAGTTACATCCTATTTTGCGGGTAATTTCGTTATTGAACGTATATTTGCCGGAGTATTAATACCAGTATTATTATGGGGGACCGGACAGGTCGTCAATGATTATTGTGATCAAAGTGCCGATCGAATCAATCGAAATCGGACATCCATAGTTAAAGGAGATATAAACAGTAAAAAGGCAATATATATCTCTTTTATTGTCACAGCATTTCTAATAATAGTATCATTTAGATTGGATTTCTCTGCTGGTATTATTTCAATAATAGCAGTTTTGTCATATCTTGCTTATTGTATTAAACTTAAGGGAATGCCATTGATAGGGAACACATGGTTCGGTTTTACCACTTCATTGTGCGTATTGTTGGGTTCTGCTATTTCAGGAGGGGCGCAAAATCTTGCGGGGCACCCAATCATTTGGATTATTTTTATTTCAAATGCGATTTTCCAGGGA
>JAPMTX010000193.1 GCA_026552855.1 Candidatus Methanoperedens sp.
GCTGAGATATTCATTTTAATTATTGCCTCTATATGTTTACAATAGATTACAGAGGCTCGCTAATTAATCGCTATGTAGAAAAATACTTTTTGTATTAAACGAGGGGTACGGAATGTCCGATCTATCATCAACTGGCGCGGGAATGGGTTAAGTTAGTAAGAGAATTTGGTGCCAACAGATTATAGTTGTTTTAAAAATGAATATTCAAAAATTATACATTGTTTTCCAATCAAAAACTTCACAATGAATTGCAGAGCATTCCGGCGCGCATGAGGGTTTACAACTTCTTCAAACACTTACCTCAACTTGCTGAATTCCGACAAATTGAGGTAAATACTTCTTGTTCTCAGGCTCCATTTCTTCCAGGCACAGTTCCAGTACCTCTTTAAGATTCTCCTGAAGCTCATCGAGAGTCTCTGCCTGAGTATGGGCGCCAGGAATTCCCGGGACTATCGCCACATACAAGCCTGTTTCCGGATCTTTTTCGATATATGCTGTTAGTGTAGGCATTTGAAACCTCTGTAATACAAATCAGTGTTGTTTGTCTTATGATGTATACATAGCTTAAGAAGTATATACTTTTTCAGTAGCCATGGCTAAATTTTCAAGCTGGGCTCACCGTATTTGAAATAGGGGATGAACGGAAAAATGGAACTGGAAAAGCTGCTATGCTTGAGTATTTTGGCAGTATTACCATTGCTGATGTTATGAAAGCAAAAAGTGCATCTGAGTATGAGCGATTCGTTAATGATGGACTGAAAAGGGATATCTACTCTCTTTTCTTTAATCCCATCGGTTTAACAATATCATCTCTTAAAGAAATTACACCATCCTTAACAAAATCAAGCAGTCCAGCATTTTTAAGAAAATTATGTTTTACTGACACAGTAAGATAGTAACCTTCATCCTCTTCATATTCAAGGAATACTTCTTGCTTACTCCACTTTTTTCCTACTTCAGACTTGATAGCCTCCCAACGACTAAGATTCTTTTCTTTCCAACGCTGATGAGCCTTCGCCGCCCAATCTTCAAATTCGACATACACAGAGAACTTTTTTCCATCAAATCTGAACCATGTGCCATAATATATAGCACCATCTGAATCCTTTTCAATATATGCTGGCCAAATACTTGAAGTGTACTCATGGCCATTATGCTCTCTATGTGTTGTTGTCTTCTCAACCATTGAAATTTCTTTATCATTTTCCATGAGGTCTTTTACAGAATTTAGGAATCCTGATATTTCATCTAAGCTGTTTAACTTTTCCATAACTAAAATAGCTTGATCGGTAAACCCGTTAAACGGTTTCAAATTTGCCAATTCAATCGCTCCTTTGAGTTCACTTAAAACTAAATTTTTGCTTTCATCAATATTATTTAAGTTCCCATTTTCCGCAACCTGAGCAGTTTAATATCATATGTAAGCCTACTTATTATATTTTTCACTAATATTGCAGATAAATATTACACAGTATTCTGTACTTAACAAGAGGGTA
>JAPMTX010000194.1 GCA_026552855.1 Candidatus Methanoperedens sp.
CGGTTCTATTCTCTTCCAGAATTCGTCAGATATCTCGTAGTCGTGTCCGATTTTTCGTGTTGTCATTACTCCACATTACCCTACATCGCGATTCTTATATTTTTCGGATAGGCACTAAAGCATAATTAAAGCATACGGCTTAAACCTGCGGCGTTATCTCCCCTCAAAGTACTTCATCTCGTCAGCATCAACGACTGTGGCTTCCCCTAAGGCACAGCATTCAGCCTTGCGCACCCTTGCATGCCCCCTCATCTCTAACTGGAGGCGCGCCATCTGCACCTCAGCCTCCTCGTAGAACTCCTCTGTCCTCTGCACCATCCTGTGCATCGCGACCTGTTTTTCCCGGATTTTTGCAAGGACACCGGTCGTACCGGGTCGTACGTCCTCAAGACTTGCCGATGTCAGGAAGACCACATCCCCTACATTTGTCTCAAGTGCGGAGAGAAAATTGTGGGGACTTCTTATCTCGATGGTTTTTACCTTGCTATGCTCAAGGTTCTTCAGGAAATGCTGCGATATTCCGCTCAACACGATATACCGCATGTTATCACCCGTACATCGGGAACTCTTTCTTGGGCATCGAGGGCGCCTCGGTTGTTCTTACCTGCTCTGCGAGTTTGGAGAGTTCAAGCTCTATCTGCTCAGCCTGGCTCAGCAACTTATCTGTATTGATGGATAAATCGAATAACTTGTTAAGGACGTTTGTTACCTGGACCGCTGCCCTTGGGTCGGGATTCGGTCCCGGGGTCTCACCGAGCAGGCTCACTGCAGGGAGGTTGCGCAGGAAGCATTCAGTCATGATGCTGCCTGATATGCCTGAGATCGTCCCTACCTGGAATATCTCAGTTTTATCCTTGATCTTCTCCAGCATTTCGCTGTTCGTAGCTCCCCCGAAGACACGGCGCTCGCCTGTTGTGGTCGCTATCCCTGCTATCGAGACGATGTTACTGGCATGGATGGACTGCATCCAGTCTACCAGGGATTTGCTGATATCGTACGACGCGGTCGGATGTATGGGTATGTCCGAGATCACTACGACTATATCCTTTTTTTCAGCCTCGTAGATGCGCACGGGCATATAGATGATCCCGTTGAAAAGTACAGCAAGGGGCGGGAAATATCTTGAATCGATCGAGCCTGTGTATTTCATCCCCAGCTCCTCTATGAGGTGCTGGCATGTGATGTTCCCTACAAGACCGATACCGGGAAATCCCTCGATAACTATCGGGTTTCTGGATTTTATAGGCTCACTGATAATGTTCACAACTGGTTCTGCGGATTCTGCCATGCTTCCACCATTTCATTAATTAGGGCGGGAGCTAATAAAAGCATCGATACGGTCTGAGTGAGAAATTTCAACAGCGTGACTAAGAACCTATCCGAAAAATCAATCAATAGTATATTTCCAAATGAGCCACAGAGAGCACAGAGAACACGGAGGGCGTTTAGAAAATCTCCGTGTTCTCTGTGCTCTCTGTGGCTTTA
>JAPMTX010000087.1 GCA_026552855.1 Candidatus Methanoperedens sp.
ACCTTTTTTTTTTTGGAGCATGTAGGGCTTACCAAGTTCTGCATTACAAAATACTTTGAATACTTTAGAAGCCACCTGTGAGCCGAAAATCGTTTGTCCATTTCCTGTAATGACACAGAACCATTACAGCCTGATTTTATGCCTTTTGGCGTAAGCGTTACAGTCCTATTTCGCTTATTCACGGTGACGACTCTTGCGGTAGTTTAACGTATGTTTCTTCATGGTATTCTTATCCTGACAGATTGGTTGGATCGGACTTCCAACGTTACCATGTTGTCCTGTGAGCTTTACACTCAGGCATTACTGCCTGCTCATATCACAGTAGGATTACCCCAAATGGAAGGGGTAGCTCGATGGCAATTTGTAATGCAACTTCTTATCGCGCTCTGCGCCTCTGTGCCTCTGTGGCGATTGTTTTTACATAGGTTGTGAAATTTAGGGCACTACCGGATTAGCAGGATAGGTTTTTACATGTCATCCTGTCGATCCCGTCTTCCCGTCTAATTATTGGATGGGTTCATCCTGAACTAAAGATTTATAATGGCTTAAGCCCTAACTCTTGGGGGTAATTTATTGAATCTGAAGATTGGTATTGAACGTCCATGTCCCAAATTTTAAAGAGATGTAAATGGTAGATGAATTACAATGTTGGATGGAGCAGCGAGCGCTGAAATCACTTGAAGAAGGAAATGTGACTTTTTTAAAGGCTGCGGAGATGGCAGGACTTTCTGTATGGGATTTCGCCGAAATTGTTCGTGAAAAAGAAATAGTCTGGGTGATATCTGAAAAATTTGTACTCTCGGATATTAAAAAGGCACTTCGATACAAGGCTGGCAGGTCTGAATGAGATAATACAAATGGGGTGGAGGTATTCGACTGAATTATATGCAGAGATATTGATGGCTTTTTAAGCTAATTAAAGTAATAAATCCCTTTAACCTAACACTACCATCCTCTCGCCTGCAGCACTTCCTTTTCTGTGAGGTTCCTGATATCTATCCCCTTCATCGCCCCGCCAAGACCCTTTGATATCCCGGCAAGCACCGCCGGATTATCATAATTATTCACAGCCTCAACTATTGCTGAAGCCATCTTCTCAGGGCTCTCTGCCTTGAATATCCCTGAGCCAACAAAAACCCCGTCCGCGCCCAGGCGCATCATAAGCGCTGCATCGGCAGGCGTGGCAATACCTCCAGCCGCGAAGTTCACTACAGGGAGCCTCTGAAGCTCTGCCGTCTCTTTCACAAGCTCTATCGGGGCCTCAATCTTTCGTGCAACAGCTATAATTTCCTCAGGACCCTTGCCCTTTAGCTCTCTTATTGCGCCCATGATGGCGCGCATGTGCCTCACAGCTTCTTTCACGTCACCCGTCCCTGCTTCGCCCTTTGTCCGTATCATCGCCGCGCCCTCATTTATCCTGCGCATCGCCTCGCCAAGGTCGCGGGCTCCGCACACGAAAGGTATCGTGAATCTGGTCTTGTCGATGTGGAACATCTCATCCGCAGGCGTCAGCACCTCAGATTCGTCGACCATATCAACGCCGAGTGCTTCGAGGATCTCAGCCTCGACAAAATGACCTATCCTGGCTTTAGCCATCACCGGGATGGTAACTGCGTCGATTATCTCTGCTATTACCTGCGGGTCTGCCATTCTTGCCACTCCGCCAGCCTTGCGTATGTCTGCTGGCACTGCGTGGAGTGCCATCACAGCCACCGCGCCTGCTCTCTCTGCTATCTGCGCTTCCTGAGGCGTTGTGACATCCATTATCACTCCACCCTTTTGCATGCTGGCAAAGCCGCGTTTCAGGAGTTCTGTGCCGTGTCTGAGTTTTTCAAGCTGCATAGTTTGTTATTCTTCCTTATAATCTGAGATATTATACTTTGCGCCATTTATCCTTTTCTGGCACAGGTTTCAGCCGGTAAGGTTTTTATAAATCATAACTACCAGGAATACGATAACCGATATCATCACTATCGCGCCGCCTGCGGCTAAATTGAGGTAGGCAGAAGCAATCAAGCCTAAAACTACCGAGAATATCGCGAATACCATGGAGGATAGTATCGTCTCCCTGAAGTTCCTGGAGAGCTGAAGGCTTGCAGCTACAGGGACGACGAGAAGAGATGAGACAAGCAGGACACCTACTATCTTCAGCGATACGACAACGGTTATCGAGGTTAGTACGATAAGCAGTGTATTTAATTTCTCAACCGGGATGCCGCTTGCTCTTGCTGAAACCTCATCAAATGTGATATAAAAAAGCTCCTTATAGAAAATATACACCGCGCCCAGGGTAAATACGCTCAACACCAGGATAATAATCAGATCAGTCTCGTTGACGGTCAGTATGCTTCCAAATAAATAACTGAACAGATCGACGTTAAGACCGTTCGATATGCTTAAAATGACTACAGCCACAGCAAGCCCAGCTGAAAAGAATATGGCTATTGCAAGATCGCCATAAACCCTTGCTTTCCTCAGGCTGTTGATGCCAAGTGCGCTCAGTACAGAGAATACAAGAGCGGATACGACTGGATAAACATTTAAAAACAGACCGAGGGCAATCCCTCCCAGGGAGATATGCGCCAGACCATCGCCTATCATCGAGAGCCTCTTCAGTACTATAAAAGTGCCGATCGCAGAACAGATGATTGCGATCATAATGCCTGCAACCAGTGCCCGCTGCATAAAACCGTACTGGAATATCTCAAGCATACTAATCTCCATGCAGGTGATGTACGAACTTCATACCCCCAGGGGTGACGGCAAAAAACTCCTCAGGATGGCACTCAGGATAGAGTTTTCTATTGATGCAGGCAAGCTTCCCAACGCGGGAAGTGACACTGCTGATATCATGTGTCGAAAGCATGAGCGTAATTTTTTTTTCTTTATTCAACTTCTCAAGAAAATTGTAGAAATCTTCCTGCATAACTACATCGACGCCGACCGTGGGCTCATCCAGGATCAGCAGATCAGGCTGGCTTGATAGCGCCCTCGCTATGAATACCCGCTGCTGCTGACCGCCTGATAATTCGCCTATCCTTCTTTCCCTGTATTCTGTCATGCCCACTATCTCAAGAGCCTCATCAATCGCCTTCATATCCTCTTTTCCAAGTTTCCTGAACATGCCTTTTTTTGCGAACCTGCCCATGGATACGACCTCACGAACACTTATCGGGAAGTTAACATCAAAATTCAGGGCATGCTGGGGGATGTACCCTATCCTGTACCACTCCTTAAAACGGTGTATGTCCTCGCCAAAAAGCTTTACAGTACCGCTTGTTGGTCTTATCAATCCAAGTATTACCATCAAAAGCGTGGTCTTACCTGCGCCGTTGGGACCTATAACGCCTAAAAATTCTCCCCGCTCTATTACAAGGTTGATATCTTCAAGAACGCGCGTATTGCCCCGTTCGAAGCTTACATTTATTACCTCAATAATTCTTTCACCCATTCTCTGCCTCCAGTGCTATTTTAAGGTTTTCCAGGTTTTCTCTCATTACGGTAAAGTAATTCTCCCCCTGCTTTATTTGATCTTCGGTAAGTCCCTCTATCGGGTTGAGCACCAGCGTTTGCGCCCCCGCTTCTTTTGCAATAGTCTCAGATAGCCTTGGGCTTACTAAAGTCTCAAAGAAAATGTATCTCACCTTATACTCTTTTGCAACTCTGACAATCTCGGCAATTTTTGCAGGGCTGGGCTCTATATCAGGAGAGAGTCCTGCAATTGCGATCTGCGTTAAACCGTACCTTTTGGCAAAATAGCCGAATGCGGCGTGAGCAGTTATGAACACTTTCTTTTTGGCAGGGGCTAATTCTTTTGAAATATTTGCATCCAGTGCGTCCAGATCATGCTTAAGTGCCTGGGCATTGGCTGTGTAATAACTACTATTATCCGGGTCGGCTTTGATGAACGCTTTCTCTATGGCGTCTACCTGGTGTTTTGCCAGCACCGGGTCAAGCCAGATATGGGGATCAGACGTATTTCCTTCTTTAATTAATTCGATCCCTTCGCTTGAATCCACGACAATCAATTTCTGGGATTCGGTCTTTGTTATAATTTTACCAACGTAAGGTTCAAGCCCGGCTCCATTATATACAAATATATGAGCTGATTCTATTTTGATAACATCCTGTGGTCCGGGTTCCCAATCATGTGGCTCTGCACCCGCAGGAACCAGAACCGATATGTTTGCCTTTTCACCCCCGACGCGTTTGGAAAATTCATAAAGAGGATAAATGGAAGTAACAACATTGATCTTTTCACCTGTTTTTGGTAGCCCAACGCACCCTGTGAGGCTCACAAGCAATACAATGAGTAAAATGAGAGTAAATGCAGACTTTACAGAGCCCATCTCAACGACCTCCCGGACAGCAACAGCAAGCATCGCGACTTATCGTAGTCCCGCACGGGCTATGATCGGGGTGAGAGAAATTCTTGCACAATATGTCCACCACATCTTTCGTGACGAAATATTCGAATCTTCCAGCAGCTTCGCATGCGGTTTTTGCATCCATTCCCATACCTACCAGCATGCACACTATAAGTCCATGCCGCCTGTTTAAGAAATCTGCGTACTTGATACCTTTTTCTGTAAGGGAACAGCCGTGATAGGGTGTATAGGTTATCAAATCTGTTTTTGCAAGTTCGAGCAATATCTTGGTTGTCGTGGAGGGATCGACTTTAAACTCATCAGATATTTCAGTCGTCTTTGCCCTTTTCTTCTCTTTAATGAATTTAAGATAATCTATCTTTTTCGGGGATAGTTCCAGTCCATTTATACCTTTCATATATCCAAAACCTCCATATCTGAAATTTGGAGTGCCCCCAAATATAGTTTTCTGTTATTTTAAAAAGGTATAGGAAAGAAGTAGTTGTCATTCAGTAAACTTACTTAATTCTTTAGCTCGCTCCATTTCTTCCATTTCACGTAGCTCTTGCGCTCTTTGTAAAACTCTGATAATTCGAAGCGTCTCTTTAGTGCTCCGCCCGACTTCCAAGGGATATATCATTGCAATCCTCAAAATGCCTTGAGGATCGATAATAAAGAGCCCTCTGTATGCAACACTCTTCTCCTTATGGAGGACGCCATATTTTCTTGCCAGTTCTCTTTCAGTATCGGCTATAAGAGGATAGGTTATCTTCACACCTGTTTTCTTGCTTATATCATCTATCCATCTCCTGTGCGATTCCACAGAGTCGACGCTGAACCCCAAAAGCTGCACATCCAGTTGATCGAACTCCTTTATTTCCCTCGAAAAAGCAATATTATCCGACTCGCAGATGGGTGTGAAATCAAGCGGATAGGAGAAAAGCACAACCCACTTTCCTCTGAAGTCAGAAAGAGAGACTTTCCCTCTTGTGCTGTCTAATTCAAAATCTGGTGCAGGTTCATCTAACTCAATCAAAACAAAAACCCTCCCACAAACTATAAATCAATTAAAGATAAATAACTTTCTATCGTAAAAGGGAGGAGGTGAGAGATATGCCAGAGTACAATAAAGGCGACGTTTACGCTTGTGCAGATCCATCATGTCACATTGAAATAACTGTTACGAAAGGCTGCACGGAGGAGGAGTGCCCTACATGCAGTCCACTGATATGCTGTGATAAGCCTATGGTCAAAAAGGGTTAAGCTAAGAAGAAATAAGTGAATGACAAGTTTTTCTATTTTATCCTTCTTTTTACCTATATAAAAACTTACATTCGTTGCCTTACCCATTTTGTATCTCCAGTGCTAATTTCAGATATTCTATCTTTTTTGGGATAGTTCCAGTCTGTTATATTCCCGTTTTAATCCAACTCTGCCGCCATTTCCCGATTCGGCTATCGTGAACCCAAGTTTTTTGAGATAACGTGCTGAATGTCCTTTCCCGTGAAGCAGAATCTCTGTAAGATCGGCGACTTCATCAATATCCGTGCTGAGGTTAAAGGAATCAAAAACCTCGTATTTAAGACCGTTACCGGAAGCGATCTCGCGGTGTTTTAAGAAACTTGCGCCGTAATAATCCACATGGAAGCTTGACGGGTCGCGGATAAAGAGAACATTGGTGCCGCCCATCCTTCCCGGCGCGATAACGATATCGGCAGGGGATATAACGATATCCCTGATGTTTTTTACAGAGGCAAGCGGGATATCAGCCATTATGATCAAAACAGGCTCGTTTATTGAATGCGAGGACATTTTCCCTAAGTACTCGTTCAGCGCCTCGTTCAGACCCTTCTCTGTTAATACGGTATTTAGTCCCTTAACTTCAATGATCGAAGTGGTCAATAGATCGATGACCTTAAAGCACCCCGAATTGAGGAGAGCCTCTGCCACGTCGTTGAGCATGGCTGTCGCGAACTCTTCGCGCTCTTTTCCTGAGAGGAGCGCGGACAGCCTTGATTTGGCGTTGCTCTTCTTGAACGGGATGACGGCTCTCATACCCCTCAAAAGACAGGGTACACCAATAAAAAGCTTTGGAAAAGAGAACATAAAGCCTATTAACCCTTACAACATAGAGAGCGCCGAGGCATGACCATGAAAGAAATACTTGAGATTCTGGAGAGCAATCCGAGAATAGCACCCAGGGAAATAGCTATCATGACGGGGATCACGGAAGCACAGGCAGCCTCAAAGATAAAAGAGATGGAGAAAAAAGGTATCATACGGAAATACAAGACCGTTATCGACTGGGAAAAAGCCGGTGAGGAGTACGTTTATGCCATCATCGAGCTAAAGGTCGCCCTGCGCGAGAGGACGGGGTATGATGCCATCGCGGAACGTATCGCCAAGTTCCCCGAAGTGAGGTCTGTCCGCCTGATCTCAGGTGACCACGACCTCTCCCTTACAGTGCGCGGAAAGTCCATGAAGGACGTGGCTTTTTTTGTGGCTGAGAAGATAGCCACGCTTGAACAGGTGCAGGGCACTGTAACTCATTTCGTACTGCGAACTTACAAGGAAGACGGAGATGTTTTGTTTGAAAAAGAACGCTCAGAACGCCTTGCTGTATCCCCGTGATTGTATGCCAGAGAAATTCGTGGCTGCAAA
>JAPMTX010000088.1 GCA_026552855.1 Candidatus Methanoperedens sp.
ATGTACAGACTTTATTATGACCTATTATGTGTAATTGTCAAAGTCTGTTCGAAAAATATGTCGGCCAGTAATCAACGATCTTATAGATTATGTGCCTAAATCAATGGGAAGTCAGGATACAAAATTATTACAACTACCGAATTATCCAGCATTTCAATGCAGGGATATCCGTTATTAATAATTGCTTTTCCAACCTTCAACTACAAAGAGATGTATGCATTATTGAATGAAATTACCCCTCAATACCTAGTTCTAATCGAAGGGAATCCAAGGGAAGAACGTAATCGTTGGAGGTTAGAAGCTATAAGATGGATTAATAGAAAAATCGACCGAGACTTTACCCCTAATATTAAAGGCATATCTACAAAAGTAGTGAGCACCTTTGATTATATAGAAACAATAGATATTCTTAATAATATCTATAAAGATTATAAATATACACATAAATGTATCGTTGCCCCAACGGGAAGTAAATTGCAGACTTTAGGTGTCTTACTTTTCAAGCAAATGTACCCTGAAGTACAATTAGTATATCCAGTAACAACAAAGTTCTCAAAAGAATATACTAAAGGATGTTTGAATATCTATCATATAGATTTCAAAAATTTTTCAAAAATTATGGTTGAAATTGGCAATTTTAGAAAAGCTGGACTGAAACAAATAGAGAGCATGTTATTAGAACCATAGAATTAATTATAGAAAAAATGGGCAATATCAAAAAGACATAATAATTCTCAATTAAAATTTTCCTGAACAGGTATCAATACACCTGAATCTTCCCATATGCCAGTTCCATACAGAACTCCTGTATGTTCGCAAGCTCCTTATCGATGATATCATTAATTTCTCTCTCGATATCCCCAAGTGAGCCGCGCTCCATGATCACCTGTGCAGCCGCTATCCTGGGCTGGTCTATCGGCTCGCCTATCTGGCTCAGCAGCCATACATATATCTCCTTGATATCAGGGACGTTCATATAGACCTCATTGGCGATCCTGTGGCTCAGCACATTGTATATCTTTCCCACATGGCTCACAGGGTTCTTTCCTGCAGCCGCCTCGCTGCTCACGGGTCGGTTGAGAGGTATGATGCCGTTCACACGGTTGCCCCGCCCGACCTGACCTGAATCTGCGTCCTCAGCCGATGTGCCGGTAACCGTGAGGTATATCCCGCCCATTCCCCGTCCTTCCCTGTCAAGCGTATTTAAAAAAACAGAGGTCCGAAGTCCAGACCTCTCAGCAATATAATTCCTTATCTCCTCCAGGAGTTCGTCTTTCTTTCTGAAATAATCTTTTTCAGATTCGATGAACATGTCAACGAGCGGGTCAGCCACCGTGAGATAAAGCTCGCTCCCAGTTCTCAGTCCCATGATCTTGATATCCTCACCGGATTCAGGGAACCTTCTCTTGAATTCAGGGGAATTCAGGTATCTCTCGGTCTCAAGAACTGTGTTCTCGGTAGGCGTCATCGGTGCATATCCCACAGCCGCCGAGGTATCATTTGCTCCCAGCATGGTGTTTTTTCTCAGGAAGATATCGGTAAGCTCAGCCGAACCCCTTGCGATTTCGACCTGATATTCTAATGATTCTGAATTGACGAACCGCAGGTTATCCTTTAGCCACTGCTTTGCTGTATCTATCGCTATGCCGTTGACATCAACGTACTCACCCCCCACTTCGAACGTAGCCCTATCCCCGAAGATAAGGCGCATTGGCTTCAGGATGACGCCGCCGCCGAATTTCGTTTTTACCTCACCTGCAACCAGCATCCCCTTATCTATGTTGTGGTGCATGATAGTGCCGAACTTTCTCATATATTCCCTGGAAAGTTCGACCGAGACCTGGTTCATTATGGCATCGCAGATGTAATCGGGATGCCCGAGCCCTTTTCTTTCCACTACCTCAACTCTCCTCTCGGTTATAGGTGTGGCGCCCAGCTCTTCTATCTCAATGTTCCGCAAGTAAAACCACCTTATTTGCCCCGGAGGTACATGCGGGTCAGTTCCCCATAGTTCTTCAAGGTGTTCTTTATTATCATCATGTCCTCTTCTGTTGCAGTTCTCACATGTTTGCACGGTACTCCGAACACGACGCTGTTAGCCGGGACCTTATAGCCCGGCGGAACAAGTGCCCCTGCCCCTATGATGGCAGATTCCCCGATCTCGGCGTGGTGGAGCACAGTGGCGTTCATACCTATAAGCGCGTTATCCCCTACAAGGCTGCCGTGCATCACGCATCCGTGCCCGATAGTGACCCGGTTCCCTATTATAATACTGGATTCATCGGCATGTATGGTTGCATTATCCTGGATATTGCAGCCCCTGCCTATACTTATCTTCCCTCTGTCGCCGCGGATAACCGAGTTGAACCACACGCTTGATCCCTCACCTATGGATACGTCCCCTATAACGCATGCGGTCTCTGCAATGAAAGCATTCTCAGGTACTGATGGTCTCTTATCGCCAAATGGGTATAGCATATTTACTCCTTCTGTTTTTCGGGATACTCTCCTTTATCTCC
This sequence comes from Candidatus Methanoperedens sp., assembly GCA_026552855.1. Lineage (GTDB taxonomy): Archaea > Halobacteriota > Methanosarcinia > Methanosarcinales > Methanoperedenaceae > Methanoperedens. The sequence continues at coordinate 2,520 of JAPMTX010000088.1, forward strand.
CATGTATAAGAGGCGCTTTTTCACATAAATAGGTTGTTAATATAAAAAATTTTTTGTATAACCAGCACGTTTTAGTTATAATGTCATATGTAATATTCCTCGGAACAGGAGGTGGAAGGATGGTCGTACTGAACCAGATGCGCCACAGCGGCGGATTCTGGCTCAGGCTTGGGGACGTGAACGTACTGCAGGACCCGGGACCCGGATGCCTTGTCATGGTTCATAAGCAGCGGCTCAAGCCGGGTTCTCTTGACGCCATAGTGTTATCCCACAGGCACATCGACCATTCGAACGATATTAATGTCATGACAGAAGCTATGACCTATGGCGGCTTTGAGCACAGGGGAAGGCTGATTGTTCCTGCAGACTGCCTGAATTCAGACCCGGTAGTGCTTCAGTACGTCAGACCGTTCACGGAAATAACCGAGATAAGGGAAGGCATGGAGATAGAACTCGGAAAGATCAGGATAGGATTCCCCCTCAAGAATATGCATCCGGTTGAAACGTACGGGGCGATATACAAGTTCGGCTCAAGGCGGCTTGGGTACATCCCTGATACGGAGTATTTCCCCGGGCTTGTTGAAGCATACAGGGGCGTAGATTTCCTGATAATAAACGTAGTAAGGATGACGACTGATAGGAAAATCCGCCATTTGAATATCAATGAAGCGGCTGAACTGATCAATGCCATAAGACCAAAAAAGGCTATACTGACGCATTTCGGTCTTCAGGTACTTAAGGCAATGCCCGAGGCACAGGCTAAAAGGATATCGGAGAGAACCGGAGTTGAGGTTATAGCTGCATACGATGGGCTGCGTGTGGACCTTGAAGAGAAAGAGAGCCTCAAGAAATGGGTTTAGAGTTTACTTTTTACCGATTCTATCCGCTCTTCCAGTCCTTTCGGAGAATCCCTTCTATCATCGATCGTGAGGTGTGTGATCACTCTTTTTACCCCTCTTTTGATCACAGCTTCGTGGGCAGCCTTCATTATATCAAGAGCATCTTCAACAGAAGATACCTCCATTACCGTGCCCATGGGAGTCAACTGGTATTTGATTCCCGCCTTCTCTATGGCTTTCACTGCCTCGGAGATGTGCGCGCTCATGCTGGTGCTTCCCGTTCCCAGGGCGACAATTTCAAGTTGCGCCGTAATAATTGGTCTCATATTTAACCACCTATGAATGTTGGATGCAGAAGGCAAAAATACTTTCGGTCGGACTGCACAGGCTCATCTAATTTCTATTAAAATGTTATTAAAAAAAAGGATTTAAATACTAATAAGACGAGTTACCAGCGGAGGCTGATTATGACTAGAGAAGAGTTACTTGAAAAAGTAAAGACTTCACGACCATCTGTTGCTGTTGTTGGGCTTGGCGGTGCCGGCTGCAATATCGCGACATGGATTGCGGATAAGAAACTGGCAGGCGGCAAGATCATAGCTGCAAACACGGATGCTGCTCATCTGAGTACAATGACCAGGGCTGATAAGATCATCCTGCTCGGAGAGAAGCTCTGCCGCGGGCACGGCTGCGGCGGGTTCCCGGAGAGAGGCGCAGAAGCGGCGAAGGAGAATCTGGCTGAACTAAAGGGAGATATACAGGGTACGAACCTCCTGTTCCTGGTGGCAGGTCTTGGAGGAGGCTCAGGCACAGGCGCGATACCTGTTGTCGCCGGTCTGGGAAGGGAGAGCGGCGCGCTCACGATAGCGTGCGTGACCATACCGTTCACTATCGAGATGACCAGGCGCGAGAAGGCGCGCGATGCTATAAAGGCGCTGGCAGAGGTCAGCGACTCAATTGTCGTTATCGATAACTCAAAGCTCAGGGAAGTAGCGGGCAACCTGCCTCTGAAGGATGCCCTTGCAGTGGCGAACGCCCTTATCGGCTCGTTCGTCAAGAACCTGACAGATACCATCACACAGCCGAGCCTTGTTAACCTCGATTACGCCGATCTTCGCGCTGTTATGGAGCGCGGCGGCATATCGTCCATAGGGATTGGCGAGGGCGATGGACAGGACCGCGTGGAAAAGGCGGTCTCGCAGGCTCTCTCTACCCCGCTGCTGGACATAACCGATGTCTCAACAGCCTACGGCGTTCTCATCCATATCGTGGGCGGTGAGGATATGACCCTTGACGAGGTTGCAGTGGCAGGAGAGCTGATAATGGAGAAAGTGCCGAATACCAAGCGCGTGATATGGGGCGCAAAGGTAGACCCGAACCTGACCGGCAAGGTGCGCGTGATGGCTGTACTTACAGGAGTCACCTGTCCGTTCCTGTCAGGCGAGGTTAAGCAGAAAGTAGTGGCTCCCCAGATACCGAAAGAGGTAGTAAAACCGCTGCGTGAGGCTATGGAGCACATGGTGAAGGCTCAGGAATCGATACCGCGCGAGACTATCTCCAAGGCTGCGGTATTCAGCAAGGAGAGGTAGATTTACTTAATTAATGAAAAATTAGCCGCAGATGAACGCCCCGAGTCGCGCATCGGGAGGACGCATCCACATCGACTGTCACGCCAGTCGATTGCGTATCCACGTATGGCGAAGCCATACGTGTCTGCGTCCTCAAGGGGCGCAACCCTTGATACGTGTCTATGCATAGCGGCGGGCATGACGCCGATAAACGCAAATGGGCGGTTGTCTGAGTTCGTTTGCGTTTTCTGTTCTTTGTTTTTGTTTCTCAACCATGTGATTCCTGATTTTTAGAACTGCACTGCTGTCGTTAGAGTACGGCTTGCATAAAAATTCGGGAACGGAGTATATAAAGAAAGGCGAGGGTCAGGGTATCATACAACCAGCCCATGAACTTTCAGCATATGGAACTTCTGGAAGGCTAAATCACCCAACTTTTACCCTTGGTTATGACAACAGCCAAAAACATCCATAATTTTTTTCTGCTCTTCATTCACAGAACTCGTTCTTTTTAACAGTTTATCTCCATGATGAATATTAACGGTGTAGACATTCTCCAGTAGCTCCTTGACCTTATCAAAACTATAATTCAGTTCTTTGTCCTTTAGTTCCGCTTCGACAAATGTTGCAACAAGGTATGCAAGATGGCAAAGCATTACGAATGCCCTTATTCTTTTGTCCAACTGAAATCTCAATGGCTTTACATTGAGAACATTTTTCAATGTTTGAAAGCCCTTTTCAATCCTGTCTCTCTCAAAATATGCCTTTACTGCCTTTTCTTTTGGCATGGAAATATCGGAGCAGTATATTACATAAATTCCGTCATATTTCTCGGCATCTTCAAGTGTCTCGTAATTGATTTTCCATTCTTTTCCATTTTTTAAAAGATATTTCTTAAGACCATCTTTAATCTGCTTCCCCTTTTTCTTTTTTTCAATAGCTTCTATTACTTCATCATAGCGATGCTCTTTTATTGACACTTTCAACTTTTCATTAAAACAAATAAGAAGCTTACCCTTCTCCTTTTGGATTTCTTTGACATATACCTTTGAGCCTGAAAGCTTGACAATATCTTTTACAGATGTGGAAATATTTTCCAATGCAAGTTTCTTCAGACCCTCATGCATCGGCATCCTTGAGATTACACTAAAACCCAAGTCTTCTACATCAGCAATTGTTTTAATGTCTGCAATTCCAGCATCAAATACAAGTACTGCACCTGTTCTTCCAAATACTTTGAGCTTCTCTGCAATCTGAAAAAGCGTTTTTTTCTGCGGAAAATTCCCTGAAAAAATCTCGTGAAATATAGGAAAGCCGTATTTTCCTTCAATGCATAGCCCTATATTTATCTGGGGTGAAAATTCAGGATAGCCAATTTTAGCAAGCGTTGAGCGATAACCATTAAGGGCAATACTGGTAATGTCATAGAATAGTGTTTCTTCACTGTACTTTCCTTTGAGATTTTCATAAACTTTTTGCTCTATAACTTCTTTATTCTCCTCTAAGAAATCGAGTGCTGTATCAATTCTTTTTCTATTGAAAGGTATCTCAGCTTTTATAAAATCTGGATCAATGTTTTTGATGCGATGCTCCATTTTTGAAATGCTTGAAGGAGTACATAAATGCATTAACAGCATCGTGTCAATGTCTTCTTGATATTTTTCAAGCATATCAGCGAGTTTTAACTGCTCTATTGCCCTGGAAACAATTGCTGGCAAGCCAAAACGCAACACTTTATCTACAGTTATCGATTTTTGAGAAGAATTTACTTTTCCGTTTTCATCCACCGTCCCCAAATATCGCAGGTATTTGTGCTTTACTTTTCCATCCTTGTCCCTGTATCCTTCAACCTCTATTGCATAGGTCTTTCCTTTCTTTTTGATCTTCTTTATAAAACTCATAGTTGTCATATATTATAGTTAGTGTCCAATGACCTGTTGGGGTAAATTTGGTATTTTTGTAGCCATAACTTCTAAAGGATTTCTGTAACCAAATGCAGAGTTGGATCTATGGTTATATCCGTATCTGGCATCTCGCAGCACATCATTGAATTTTGCTCTTGAGATTGTATTTGTTTAAGGGTTTCCAGATTTTTTGCAACTATGTCACCATTTTTTTCTGGATGACCAGTCAATGTCACAAAGGCATTATTATGCATGTCAAGAAGACCAAAAACATATCCAGTATCCCCGTTACCAATTCTTTTTTGGGTAAAATCCATAGAAAAACTTGCCAGTGGCTTTTCTGGTCTACTCAAATGCTTCGATTTCTTTTCGATTTTCTTTTCTTTTTCAAAGATACCTGCAGAAGCCAGTATTTCATGTACTCTACTTTTGCCTATTCTGATATTCTCACCAAGGTTTTGCATATATCCATTGAACCAATTGGCTATTCTGCGTACTCCAGGAATAGCACGATTCATCGAATCTTTTAACCTCTCTAATTTTGTAGGGGATAGTGAACGTCCATCGTTTTTCATACCAATTTCAAAATCAGATTGCATAGCCTTGATATTGTCTCTATCTTCACGAGCTTTATTTATGATGATTTGCATATCATCTTGATTCAATTTATGAGATGGATTTTTTGGCTTACTCGTTTTATCCTTTAGACTTTCATTCTCTGAGTCCCGCTTGATGAGATCATAGAATGTATTCTCACTCATTCCATAACGTTCCCAAATTTCTCTATCTTTGAACTTGCCAGATTTCCATTCTTCTATTATCTTTTTTCTATACTGTTCAACAACTTCTTGGGGAAAATAGTGATGAACATCTTCCCAGAGATATACACTCAAGGTCATAACTGATTATTTTTAATGTTCAAACAATCTCTATTTATTAAAATATTACCCCATGAGGTTAGTGGACATTAAC
>JAPMTX010000175.1 GCA_026552855.1 Candidatus Methanoperedens sp.
TGGGAGTTTGTCACATTTATCGTCTGGTTAACATCGCCCTTGCTCCACTGCCATGTAAAGCCTGAATCTCCTACCTGGTCAAGGAACATGTTCCTTTCAGTGCGCGGCATGTCTCCCGACTCGCCCCACTGGGTAATGCTCCCATTCCCTATATTATCGTAAGAAACGGTCTGGGTGACTTTCCCGTCCGAGGAGTATCCTATCTGGGTTGAATCGGCGATATCAAAGCCAGAGATAGCCGCCTCCTGGTCAGAGTCCCCCACTTTATCGACCGCGAACTGAACGAGCTGGGCAGAACTATCTTCCTCAGCCGCCACTACTCCCGCTACCGCCAGTAAACCTGCAAGTAGCCAGATCCATTTCATGTCTAATCTCCGGAAATAGCAAGTATAACGTTCTGGTCCAGGATTTGCACGTTGCCCTCGATTGCGACATCTATCCCCTGAGCGACATTGCCTCTACCCATATTCCTTGAGTACTGGTCAAGGTTAAGCCTTATGAGGTTTACCCCGTTCATGGTATTGTTTATATCACCAGCATAATCCGGGTCTGAGATAAGCACTATATTATCCTGGGATATCATCTGATAATTCCCTGTTGCAAAGACATTTATATCCTGATTTATGTTCCCGCTTCCGTAGTTCCAGGCTGTTTGCTTAACCTTGATATCAATTACGTTATCTCCTGTCATCTTCGATTTCTGGTTAATGTCCGCAAGCGCAGGTGCAACCAGGATAAGGGTAACTGCCATTACAGTTAAAATTTTCTCCGTACTTCTCACCTCATGATTTGATAAACGCTATAAAGGTAGAGGAGGGCATAACCCCCCTCATCTCTACACAGGTATTCAGCTCACTGTTGGAGCTAACAGGCTCTCATCCAGTGTTTACCTCGCTCTCTCATTGCTCACATTGCTCACATTGCTCTCGTTGCTCTCGCTGCTCGCGTTCTCTTCGTTCGCGCCGGAATTTGCGCCGCCCGAGGCAACATCTGTGGCAGCATCAGATACAGTGTCTGAGTCTGCGCTGGAGGCAGTATCGGTTACGGCATCGGATGTTGTATCCGAGGTTGCATCAGATACAGCTTCCGTATCTGCATTAGATGCCGGATTGGTTGACGCGCCTGAGGATACATCTGTAGCTGCATCTACAGAAGGTATGGCAGATGCATCTGATTCAACAGCAGTAGCTGCATGTATCTGTCCTCCGCTGGCATCTTCCAGGTTATCTATTGCTACTGTCTGCATCAGATGCTGCTCGTTATCTATCTCCGCCCAGGCAATCTGAACGTTGGCATTGACCTGGGTAACGTCGCCGCTGAACCCTTCAGGGCTTCCGCCACTGGAGGTGGCTGAAGAGGTAGCTGAGGATACACCACCGTTGCTCTCTGCGCTTGAATCAGCGTTGCCGCTTGTAGTACTGCTGCCGCCATTAGCAGCGCCTCCGTTCCCGGTATTGGCTGTACCGGTACCAGTTCCTGTGCCTGTGCCAGTACCCGTTCCACTTGTGCCAGTACCTGTAACAGCTCCGCTTGTTCCTGTTCCTGTACCGGCTCCACTCGTGCCAGTGCCTGAGCTTCCACCGCCTGTGCCAGTACCTGTACCTGCACCGCTTGCGCCATTACCTGCGCCGCCGTTCCCCGCACCACCGGCTTCTCTCTCCCTCGCAGCGCCGCCTGTGCCTGCGCCGCCATTGCCGGTGCCTGCTCCGCTTGCGCCATTGCCGGTGCCAGCGCCGCCCGTTGATGTACCTGCACCCTCGCCGCTTGTTCCTGTGCCGGTACCTTCTCCGCTCGTACCAGTACCCGTACCCATGCCGCTTGTGCCAGTCCCGCTGCCTGTGCCAGTGGCTGTGCTGGTGCTATCGCCGCTATTACCGCCTGTGCCCGTGCCGCCGTTCCCGCCATTGATCCTGTTGTCTGCACCAGAATCTGCCGCTGATCTTGCATCAGAGTTTGCGGTAGAGCCTGCTACTGAATTGCCTCCCACGGCAGTTCCCTGAGCCCAGTTCCTCTGTTCGCCGTTCGCCTGGCTCTGGGTTATAGCATTGTTCGCTACATTGGCTCCATCCACGGATATGCCGAAATCAGCATTGTTCGTTCCTCCTCTTGAGTCGGCATTAGTAGTCCCGGTACCTGTTGAGTCAGCAGTCCCTGTGACTGTAGCATCAGTAGTCCCGGTCCCTGTCGAGTCAGCAGTCCCTGTAGCTCCAGAGTTAGTAGTCCCCGTGCCGCTTGAATCGGCTCTCCCATTGGCTGCGGAATCAGTAGCCCCGGTCCCTGTCGAGTCAGCAGTCCCTGTGGCTCCAGAGTTAGTAGTCCCTGTTCCGCTGGAGCCAGCATTTGAGGACGGGCTGGCTGTTGCAGGAAGTATCATTCCTATAACTATTGACACTATAAATAATAGCGTCAGCATTCTTTTCATTATTTTCACCTCATTCCGAATATCACCCGGTAAACCGGGCAAACGCGCCCCCGGGGCTTGAACCCGGTCATTTCGCCGTACCGATGGGCGTATCAAAGGTAATGTTCCATGCAGCCTTTTTTACCACAGTATTGTTCTCTGATATCTGGACGAACATCAGAACGTAACTGATGTTCCCCCGCAGCTTTATGGAGAAATTCTGCATCCAGGTATGGTTTGTGACGTGCGTTATACTGGTCTGGTTGTACCACTCCTGCCCGAACTGGGGCTTAAAGAGCGTAAGCACGTTCTCGTTCAGCCCAGGGTTTATGATCTTCAGGGTGACCGGCAGCTTCCCGGTCGTATTGAGTTCCCTTGGTCTGATTATTAAGCGCAACTGGTTTGATCTTGTATCGCTGGTGTTGGTTGCATAATATTTCAGCGTGAGGTTGTTCTGGCTTATGTTCTGGCTCCCGTTGGTAAGCAGGGCAGAGGATTCTGCATCCGCCCTGTTTTCGCTGCCTATGCATCCGCTCAGGATAGATATGACCGCAAGTATCGCGGTGATTTTACATAATACAGTAATAGAGATCAGTCCTGCCTGAAACGATTTCTTATACAATCTTTTCCCACTTCTTGCATGTCCCCACAATGCTCTCTTACTTTTCAAATCTCAGGTTCCGTTAGGAACCCCTTGGAAGGCTTTTTAAATTGCCTTACTTACATAATATTGTTACATACCTTAAAAAACATTAAGAACAAGCAACATATATGGCAAGCATGTGACAATGCATATGCCAAAGCAGGTGCCAATGCACGTAGTAAAAACATATTGCACTACCTGAAAAATATTGCACCATCTTTTTATATTCCTTCATATCTATACTCAGTGCAATGAGAACAGTAATTATTGGCAGCGGGCTTGCAGGGCTGGCTGCTGCCTACAGGCTTGCTGAAAAGGGCGAAGTAATCATCATCGAGAAAGAGCCAGAACCTGGAGGCATGGCATCCAGTTACAGTATAGGATCCCCGCATTTGGGGTCATATCATATCGAGAAGTACTACCACCACATATTTGCAGGCGATAAGGAGATAATAACACTCACAGAGGAGCTCGGTCTTGGTGCGAGGCTTGAGTGGATACGGGGCACAACGGGCTATTATTTTAACGGCAAAGTATATCCGATGAACACTCCTTCGGAGATACTTCGCGCCCTGCCGCTTCTGGATGTTGTTCGGCTCGCCTGGCTTGTGCTTAAAGCAAAGGCTATAAAGGACAGGACGCCATATGATAATATCGCGGCAAAAAAGTGGATAATCGATACTGCGGGTGAGTCGGTCTATCGCAATTTCTTTGAGCCCCTGCTCCAGAGCAAATTCGGCGACAATAAAGAACTGGTATCAGCCGCATGGCTGCTTGGGCGCGTACAGATACGCTCGAACAGGGGAGCGAAGGGCGAAAGGCTGGGATACATGCGTGGCGGTTTCCATGCGCTCGTAGAGGCGATGGCAGACAGTATCCGGCAAAGGGGAGGTAAAATAATAAGTGGTACGGTATCAAAGATCGACATCATCGACGGCGCTGCAAGAGGCGTTGTAGTGAACGGGGAACATATTCCATGCGACAGGGTAATTTCAACCGCCGCCCCGCATATGCTTGAGAAAATAGTAGATACCGGGCTTCCGGGGTACGATATGGATATCCGCTACCAGGGCACAGCCTGCGCGCTCTTCGGATTGATTGATAGGATCATGGACGATACCTACTGGCTGAACATAAAGGCAGATGTGCCTTTCGGCGCGGTGATAGAGCATACCAACTTCATCCCGCAGCCGGATTACGGGGAGCATCTGGTGTATGTAACCTCGTATTTCCAGAGCCCCGACAGTGTTCTGTGGAGGGCAGGCGATGAAGAGGTCATCGAAATGTACCAGAAAGGTATGGAAAAGCTTTTCCCCGGGTTCAGGAGAAAGGTTAAATGGTGGCGCCTGCGCCGGGATATGGATACCGCGCCCGTATACGAGGTCGGGTACGGGAAGAAAGTGCTTCCTTATGAGACGAACATCAAAGGGCTTTACCTGGCTGGCATGTTCTCTGAGGCGAACTACCCGGAGAGGAGCATGAACGGCTCGATAATGGCAGGGTTTAAGTGCGCTGATGCAATAATAAAAGCGGAGGAATCAAGATAGTAGAAGTTTCAATCGTTCTTCCGGCGTACAACGAAGCTGCAAGATTAGAGGGCACTGTAGAAAGGACTGCGGCTGCGCTTCACGAGATCACGCCATCTTTTGAAATCATAATCGCCGAGGACGGGAGCAAAGACGGAACTGATAAGCTTGCTCGGGCTCTGGCGAAAAAATACGATTTTGTCAAACACCTCCATTCTGACGAGAGGCAGGGAAGGGGACGGGCGCTGAACCGCGCGTTCGCATCGTCAAAAGGAGAGATACTCGGATACATCGATGTCGATCTTGCTACTGACATGAAGCACCTGAGAGAGCTTGTGCAGTACATCCGCGACGGCTATGATTTCGCCACAGGTTCGCGCATGCTTCCTGAGAGCAATGTGAAAAGACCGCTCAAGAGGGGATTTGCAAGCAAAGGTTTTAATTTTCTCACGCGCCTGATGCTGGGCTCAAAGCTCTACGACCACCAGTGCGGATTTAAATCCTTCAAACGTGACTCGCTTTTCAGGATTATGGGTGATGTTAAGGACACACACTGGTTCTGGGATACGGAGCTGTTCGTGAGAGCGCAGCGCGAAGGTTTTAAGGTCAAGGAATTCCCGGTGGAGTGGAAACACGGAGGAGCCACGAAGGTCAATTTAGTAAAGGATGTTTTCGGGATGGGCTCCCAGATATTCAGATTGTGGTACGAATTCATATGGCATTGAACTTGCTGGATATCGCCGTCTGGTGGGGAGCCGTGGAGATCGTGGGATTATCAGCGCTCCCTATCACCTCGTACATTTGCCGCAGTTTGAAGGACTACGGCTACTCCATATCCAAGCCCCTGGGACTGCTGCTGCTTACGTACATAAGCTGGTTAATCTCGTTCCGTATCGGCTACTCGACTTTTTCGGTTCTGTTTGCCCTGGGGATTACAGCCGCCTGTTCGCTTATAATCCTGTGGAAAAAAGGTCTTCTCATTGACAGGGATTATGCGATCAAATTCGAGATATTATTCTTCCTTGCATTTTCTGTCTTTGCTGCTGTCCGCGCCTACAGTCCTGATGTCTACTGGACAGGCGGGGAGAAGATCATGGATATGACGTACATCAACGGTTTTCTAAGAACACAGCAGTTCCCGCCAGCCGATCCATGGATGTCTGGGGCAGGAATATACTATTACTATTTTGGGTACCTGATAGTGGCAGGCTTAATAAGAATCAGCGGTGTTTTACCTTCAGTGGCGTTCAACCTTGCTACTGCATCTTTTTTCGCGCTCTCACTCGCTACCGCCCTGGGCATAGGATATAACCTGACCGGAAGAATAAAGTACGGGGTCATTACAGCATTTTTTGTGACAATCGCAGGTAATCTTGTGGGGTTCTTCCAGTTGATGGATACCCTGCTGGTCAAGAGAGAGGGTATAGATGGAATTCTGTCGTTCAATTACTGGACAAGCTCGCGCGTTATACCGGATACGATCAACGAGTTCCCTTTCTTCAGTTTTCTCCAGGGCGATGTCCACGCGCACATGATATCTATCACCTTTCAGCTTCTCATCATATTCCTCCTGCTGAATGTTATGAAATCCCGGGCGCCGGGTTTAACTTCAATATTTATTCTCGGTCTGTCTATCGGTTTCCTGTATCCCCTGAACACCTGGGATTATCCGGTATACCTCTTTCTGGCTGTTGTTGTAATCATCTCCTGTTTTATCATGACAAAAGGGCTGATCCCATCATCAAGAAAAGAATTTCTAATACTTGCTGCCACTGCGGGCGCGACCGCGGCATTAAGCTACCTGCTGTATCTGCCATACCATGCCTCGTATAAGGTCGAGAGAGCTATCTCTATCGTCCCTTCGGGGAGAACAGGGCTGATATATTATCTCGCTATCTACGGGTTGTTCATTTATTTATTATACAGTTTTGTCATCCTGAGATACAGAAAACACGGCATGAGGCTTGAGTATCTTATAATCTTTCTTACTGTCCCGGTTCTCTCAGTGGCGTTAGGGCTTGAGCTTCTGGTCGTACTTATCCCGCTGCTTATCCTGTCGGTGATTCTAATATTCAGGGAGAAGGATGGGAACCATGCTTTCGTGCTTATCCTGATAACAGCAGGGGTTCTCATATCCCTGTTCGCCGAGCTTTTTTATGTAAAGGACGCACTCGGAAGCTCAATTCCTGCCGATATACGCCTGAATACAGTGTTCAAGCTGTACCTCCAGAACTGGGTGCTGTGGGGCATCGCGGCAGGAGCGGTCGTGTATGAGTTCAGGGAATACTTTAACCGCAGAACGGTATGGTGTGCTATAGCCCTGTTCCTGATACTGATGGTCTCAGTATACCCCGTCTTCGCGACCATAGGGAAATCCGGCGCTTTCAGGGGCGAGCCGACCCTGGATGGCGAAGCATATATCAAAAGGGAGCACCCCCAGGATTACGCGGCTATACTGTGGTTCAGGAACGTAACAGGACAGCCAGTGGTGCTGCAGGCGCCCGGCGAACTATACCAGTGGAACACATATATTACTGCATTTACCGGTCTGCCTACTGTGATAGGGTGGTACTGGCATGAGCTTAACTGGAGGTATCCATATAGTCAGGAAGCAGATGCCCACTGGTCTGATGCCGGCACCATGTACACGTCTCTCAATCTTGCAGGAGTTGACGCGCTTTTGCAGAAATATAATGTATCATACATTTACTTTGGAACGGCTGAGATAAAGAAATACGGCAGCCCGAAGTTATTCGATTCCCATCCTGAGAGGTTTGAGAAGGTGTTTGAATACGGGGATGTGGCAGTTTATAAGGTAAAAACAAATGAATCCGGAAATAAATGAATTTAAATATAATTTTATATTATGAACGCATGTTATGTACTAATAGCATTAAAGTATTAATGAGACGAAGGGAAATATATGGATGTTGAGAGGGCAAAAAGGTACAAAGATAAGCTGGGTCTGATATCAGAGAGGCTATGGGATATTGATGAATGGACGTCGGAGTATGACGTTTCAAAATTTGTCTCCGATAAGAAAACACGGCTGGCTGTATATGAGGCTTTCCAGGAATTAACCGAAGCATCTTTTGATATTGTCGCAATGGTATGCAGGGATTCAAAGATAATCACAAAAGATGACTATACGAACGTGGATTCACTTTATAATAAAAAATTCATAGATGATAACACAAAAACCGCTCTCTCGGAATCCAATGGTCTGAGGAACAGGCTTATCCACCGCTACAACAACCTGGATGACAGCATCGCCTTTGAATCCATTCAGGCGCTGCTTTCGGATTTTGCTTATTTCTCTGAGGTAGTAAATAAATGGCTGAAATCCCAACTATAAAAGAAGATTTTTCTTTCTTATCTGACAGGGAGGATGTGTTTGCGGTCCTGCTCTACGGGTCGGTTGCAAAAGGCGAGGAGACGCCCAGGAGCGATATCGACATATGCATCGTGGCACCCCGCTGCCCCGACAGGCGCGGTCTTTTCAGGGACATATCCAGGAGATTAGATACAACCCTGAAACGGTACGACATCAGGATATTCGAAGAGCTACCTCTGTACATACAGATACAGATCGTTCAGAAAAACGAAATCATAAATACAAAAGACATCTACGAGCTGTATGAGTATTTCTATAATGTCCTGAAGCTCTGGGAGATACAGGCTGCAAGGCAGACGTTGACGGGCGAGGAACTTGCACAGATGCTGGAATGATACCTGTGGTGAATGTACTATGCTCCCGCCCGAACCGTTAAAGCTTTTTAGTATAAAGTAGTGCAGACGTTGAATGAAAGAACGCTACAACCCGCACGAAATAGAGAAGAAATGGCAGCACAAATGGGCAGAGGCTAAAATCTTCCAGCCCGAGCCCGATGCCAGGGAAAAATTTTTCATAACCATCCCCTACCCTTATCTGAACGGCAACCTCCATGCAGGTCATACAAGGACATTTACCATCGGCGACGTGATCGCGCGGTACAGGAGGATGCTGGGCTGCAACGTCCTGTTCCCCATGGGCTTCCACGCCACAGGGACGCCAATCGTGGGGCTGGCTGAGCTTATCCAGAAAAAAGACCCTGAGACCATAAGGGTTTACAACCTGCTTCACGGGATACCGCTGGGCGTGCTTGAAACCATCCAGACGCCGGAACAGATAGTGGAATATTTCAGCAGGGAGGCGGAAGCAGCCATGAAAAGCATAGGTTTCTCGATCGACTGGCGCAGGAGGTTCACGACCACAGACCCTCACTACAAAAAGTTCATCACATGGCAGTTCAACCTCCTGCACGAGAAAGGGAAGGTCGTTAAAGGCGCGCATCCTGTGCGGTGGTGCCCGAACGACCAGAACCCGGTCGAAGACCACGATATCCTGAGGGGAGAAGATGCCACGATAATAGAGTATACCCTGATAAAATTCAGGCTTGACGGTTATATCCTCCCCTGCGCCACGCTGCGCCCTGAGACCGTGTTCGGGGTCACGAACCTGTGGGTAAACCCGAAGAACCATCATGTGAGGATAAAAGCCAGCAATGAGACCTGGATAGTAAGTCAGGAAGCATACGAGAAGCTTAAATTCACGGATAAGAAAGTGGAGTTACTTGGAGATGTCGATGCCGGAGAACTGATAGGTAAAAAAGTAGGGAATCCCGTAACGGGTTCTCTCGTCCCTGTCCTGCCAGCCTCTTTCGTGAGCCCTGCGAACGGGAGCGGCATCGTCATGAGCGTCCCGGCTCATGCGCCGTACGATTATCTTGCGCTTCGCGACTTAAAAGGTGCCGACCTGACCGGGTACGGCATCATGGAAGATGTTTCCTCGATACCGCTCATCCCCCTTATCAAAGTGCCGGAGTACGGCAAATACCCCGCAGTCGATGCGGTAAACGAGCTGAAGGTGAAAGACCAGAACGACCCGAAGGCTGAAGAAGCCACAAAACTCGTGTACAGGCGCGAATTCCACGGCGGAGTGCTGACCGAAACGACAGGGAAATATGCGGGTATGGAGGTCTCAAAGATCAAGGACGTGCTGACGCACGACCTCATCGAGGAAGGGGTAGCTGATGTTTTCTACGAGTTCAGCGAACAGCCTGTAGTATGCAGGTGCGGTACCATATGCGTTATAAAAATGGTCGAAGACCAGTGGTTCCTGAATTATTCAGACCCCGCATGGAAAGAGCAGGTCTGCAAATGCCTCGGCAGCATGCAGATAATCCCGCCAGAACTGCGGGTCGATTTTGAGAACAAGGTGGACTGGTTAAAAGACAAAGCCTGCGCCAGGCGCAAAGGACTGGGCACAAGGCTTCCCTGGGACCAGGAGTGGATGATCGAATCGCTCGGCGACTCGACAATATACATGAGCTATTACATTATTGCGAAATACCTTGACAGGTTTAAGCCCGAACAGTTAAAAGAAGTATTCTTCAATTACTGCCTGCTGGGCGAGGGCAGCCCTGAGAAGGTCGCCTCGGAGACCGGAATAGCGGTAGATACCATTAACAGCATAAGGTCTGATTTTGAATACTGGTACCCGGTAGACCTGCGCTCTTCAGGTAAAGACCTTATCCCGAACCACCTGCTGTTCTTCCTGTTCCATCATGTCACCATATTCCCGGAAAGATACTGGCCATGCGCCATTGCAATCAACGGCTTTGTCTCACTTGAAGGGCAGAAGATGAGCAAATCAAAAGGACCTCTGCTCACATTGAAATCCGCAGTAGAGGAGTACGGTGCTGATATCACCCGCCTCTATATCCTGAGCACGGCTGAGCATATTCAGGATGCGGACTGGAGGAAAGGGGATGTCGAAGCCACAAGGAAACAGATCGAGAGGTTCCACAAGATGGCATACGATATAACCAGGGAAGAAATGAGCGGGGAATTAAAGCTCATCGACAGGTGGATGCTCAGCAGGCTGCAGCACAGGATACGGGAAACAACTGAGGCTCTCAACAGGGTACAGACAAGAAGAGCGGTACAGAACGCCTTCTACCTCCTCATGAACGACATAAAATGGTATGAGAGGAGGGGGGGAGGTTCTGCCAGGAGGCAGGTACTGAACACATGGATACGGTTAATGGCTCCCTTTACGCCGCACATGTGTGAGGAGATAGGGGAAGAAATGAGCGGGGATTTTATCTCCCTGGCTGAATTCCCGAAGGTGAACGGGGCTCTCATTGACAGAGGTGCAGAACTCGCCGAGGAGATAACGGGTAATACGCTGCGGGATATAGAGGAGATACTGCGGCTTATCAAGATAAAACCAAAAAGGATAATTCTATATACCTCAGCATCATGGAAAAAAGTAGTTCTTAAAAGAGCCCTGAAGCTTAAAAAAGAGAATGCCCTTGATATGAAGACCCTGATGAACCAGCTTATGAGCGACCCTGCCATGAAGAGCCATGCCAAAGAGATACCGAAATTCGCGCAAAAGGTGATAACCGATACCCAGGGAATGGAGCCGGAGCTGACAGATTCCCTGCTTGAAGTGGATTTCGATGAGACGTATGCCCTGAGCGAAGCAAAGGAATTCCTGAGCCGCGCCGTAGAGTGCAATATAGAGATACAGAGCGCTGATGCCCCTGAGTACGACCCGCAGGGAAAGAGCCGCTTTGCATCCCCGATGAGACCTGCGATATACATTGAGTGATCTTAAAAATAACACGGATAAAAAGTCCCATTGGCTTTTAAAGCCATTAAAGTGCCAAATAATCCCTGTGCAAACACGAGACTGGGCTATTGGGATTGGAGCTGAAAGGGGGACTAAGATATTTATCTGATAAGTGTTAAATAATATCTTAATAGAGGTAAATATGGCAACCACAGAGATGCTTGAGAGGGTATTAAACGACCTAAGACGTATCGGGGGCATTGAAGCCTCAGCCGTCGCAAGCAGGGATGGTTTGCTTATTTACTCAACCGTCTCAAGGAAGTTCCATGCAGAGACCTTCGCAGCTATGGCGGCTACAATGCTTGGCGCCGCTGAAACAGCTACCACGGAGCTTGGGAGAGGCATCCCTGAGAGGGTCATCGTGGAATCAAAACACGGGAAAATAATAGTCACAGGAGCAGGCGGAAAGGCGTTACTCCTGGTCATGACTGAGCCGGATGCAGGGCTTGGATTAATACTCATCGAGGTAGCAAAGGCATCTGAGAAGATAAAAGATATTCTGGATTAATATATATGAAACAGGTTACTACAGGGATAAAGGGTCTTGACGGCGTGTTAGAGGGAGGGTTCCTCAGACCGTCAACAGTGCTGATTGCAGGCTCTGCAGGAACAGGGAAAACAACCCTTGTAATGCAATCTATTTTTAATGCGGCTAAAAATGAAGAAGTATGTATGTACATCACCGCACTCTCAGAGCCGATAGCCATGATCAACAACTTCATGTCCAGATTCTCTTTTTACAATATTTCGCTGCTGGGGAAGGGAAATGTGAAGTATGTACCCATAGATATCGAGACCATACATAAGGGCTCGAAGGCGATCATAGATGAGATGGAAAGGAACATAGAGATAATCAAGCCGGACAGGATCGTTATCGATCCTGCCAATGTATTTGCATTCGGGCTGGATGAGGAATCCGAGCGACAATTCTACTATGATTTCTTCACAAGCATGAAAGGATGGAATTCTCTTGTTCTGCTAACAGGCGAGTTCACAGCCGAGGCTCTTGTTGAAAGCACGCTGAGCTACCTGGTCGACGGGGTTATATATATCAGCAACGAGCCTTTTTTAGACAGGAGCATACGCTATCTCAACGTGCTCAAGATGCGGGGACTGGATTTCAGCGGCGGCAGGCATTCGTGTAAGATAACTAAAGACGGGTTCGTGGTATTTCCGAGAATGCCTTCGGCAGCCAGGACCTCGGTATCAAAAGAGAGATTACCCACAGGGATAAAAGGGCTTGACCAGATGACCGGAGGAGGCTTCAAACGAGGCTCGGCAGTATTGATATCGGGCTCAAGCGGGACAGGTAAGACAACTATCGGAACACAGTTCATTGTTGAGGGGCTTTTAAAAGACGAACCCGGGGTGATAGTATCGTTCGAGGAAGATGCGCTGCAGATCCGCGAGAACTCAAGGGCGTTCGGCTGGAACCTGGAGGAGTATGAGAAGAGGAACCTGCTTAAAATAATCTCCCCGGCTGAATCAGACGTAAATGAACTTACGCTTTCCCTTTACGAAACGATAGAAAAAATAAATGCGAAACGGCTGCTGTTCGACGGCACAGGCAAGCTTCCCCGGCTGATGCACAGGTATATCCCGTTCCCTGAATATATCAGCGATATTATTAATAACATAAAAAACAAAAACGTCACAGCCGTGTATACGAACGAGACCTCAAACCTGACAGGGACCACGCAGATCACAGGCACAGGCATCTCCCCGACCATGGATACTGTTATTTTGCTGCGGTACGTTGAGATAAAGAGCGAAATGAGAAAGGCTATATCGGTTCTGAAGATGAGGGGAAGTGACCATGATAAGGATATAAGAGAACTTATCATCAATAAGAAAGGCGCTGAGATAAGGCTGCCGTTCAGCGAATACTCAGGTCTGTTATCAGGAAGCCCAATGAAGACGTTATCTGATGCTTTCGTAGAAGCGTTCAGAAAATAATCAATATGTTAGATCTTTCGTTCCAGAATATCCTTGAAATATATGCATGGACAGCAGCAGGTCTCATAATGATTTTTATGACTGCCATAGCCAAATTTTATCAAAAAAAATTCGGCATAAAAACGTTCTATTATTTTTACCCTCTTCCGATAGTTGTTCTTTTTACAGCGGCTTTTCACCTATTCTCGTATCGTACGAGTTTATCTGAATCAATAGAACTCATCGGCTCTGTCGGTTCTTTTCTTGTAAGCTTCTTCCTGTACAGGCTGATGGTAGGTGTAAAATGAGCTGGGAGTTGCTGGATACGATATCCTTTCTCTCCTTTACATTCATACTTTATTTCCTGAGCGAGCTCAGTAAACGGCTGGGTGAGGTACTGGGATTGAAAAAATACTATTATCTTTATTATTCAGGCATGGCTCTTATGCTGTCAGGCTCTGCTGTGGTTGTCCCGCAACTGAATATCGAAAACCGCCTGCTACTGGGATATATCTTTTTCTCTCTCGGACTGACGTGCGGGATTATCGCATCAGTAAAATACTGGGGATGGCTTCTCAAAGAACTTTTTAAAGGATGATATGGTGAGAAGAGCATATTTACTGGTTTTCATAATAGTTGTAATTTCAGGCTGCATAGAAAAACAGGAAAAAGCCAACCTGAGCATAGCAATGGAACCCGATATCAGGGCGAATGATACTGCTATCAGGGTCGCTATTGCTTCCGTGGTCTCGCCGAAGGAATCCTACATCTACTATGAGGAGATGATACGGTACATTTCTAAAAAGCTCGGCGGACCTGTCAGGATAGTGCAGAGAAGGAGTTACCAGGAGGTGAACGACCTCATAAAGAACAGAGAGATAGATTTTGCTTTCGTGTGCAGCGGGGCGTACATAGATGGGAACTCAGAGTTCGGGATGAAACTGCTGGTGGCGCCTAAAGTATACGGGAGGACTACATACAATTCATACATAATCGTTCCAAAAAACAGCAGTTACAGGAGTTTTTCCGACTTGAGAGGGAAGAGATTTGCGTTCTCAGATCCGCTGTCGAACTCAGGAATGTTCTACCCCGCGTACAGGCTCTCCCTGATGAACGAGACGCCTGAATCTTTTTTTGGGTCGGATGAAAAAGGCAGGAGCAATTATTTTTACACCTACAGCCACGACAGTTCCATTATTGCAGTATCCGAGCTGCTGGCAGATGGCGCGGCTGTGGACAGCCTTGTATATGAATACATGAAAGAGACAAAACCTGAGGTAATATCCAAAACAAGGATAGTCGAAGTCTCGCCTCCGTTCGGAATCCCGCCTGTGGTCGTCTCAAAGGATGTCGACCCGTATCTGGAGGAGAGGCTTAAAGATATTTTCCTGAACATGGATAAAGACGAAGAAGGAAGAAAGATTCTCTCCAGGGTAATGATCGACAGATTTGTTAATATCAATGATAATGCTTATAATTCTATCAGGGAAATGAGGAGACAGACCGGATGATGAGCCTGCGATTCAAGATCATTGCATCAACTATGCTGATAGCACTATTGATCATTGGGGGATCTTATGTTCTTATCCAGGATATCCAGACAGGTATAATCGAGAAGGAATTCCGGGAAAAGGGGTTCCTGCTGGCTAACCACCTTGCACTTGAGGTCACGAATCCTGTGCTTGTGAACAATGTGATGGAGATCAGGGGTTCGATGGATGAACTGAAGGCCAGCTACCCTGATATAGAATATATTTTCGTGACCGATTCGGAAGGAATAGTGCTGGCGCATACGTTTGAGGGGGGCTTCCCGAAAGCTCTTCAGAACAGGAGCAGACCCTATAACGTAGACAAGGAGTTCGTATTCAACAGCGAAAGTGGGATAATACACGAGTTTGATGCCCCTCTTTTTAAGAACGTAGGCTATGTTCACGTGGGCGTATCCGAGAACAGTGTTAGAGAGCAGATCAACGAAGTCTCACAGAGGCTGCTGCTGCTGGCAGTATCAGCGGTCGTCCTGGGGGGCATCTTTATAGTCCTTATCGGAAGGTGGTTAACAGAACCGGTACTTCGGCTCAGCGAAGGGGCTAAAAGGATAAATAAAGGCATACTTAACCAGAATATAGAGGTTAACTCGCGCGATGAGCTGGGCGAACTTGCAGCAACATTCAACGATATGGCTCTGAGCCTTGACCAGAAGATAAAGGACCTTGTCGCATCAAAGGAACAGACCGAGACCGCGCAGAAGTACCTGGAGACGCTATTTAACAGCATCGATGACGGCATAATAGTCCTGAACGTGGAACATGAGATAATCAAAACGAATGAATCTTTCCTGAAGATGCTGAACATGACCCAGGAGCAGGCACTGGGCAGAAGCTGCCATGATCTGATATTCGGGACTGCACAGCAGCAGAAACAGGAAAAAGAAGGGTGCCCGGTCGATACATTGCTGCGAACAAAGAGACCGATAAGGATCTTGCATGAGGTCAGAATCAACGGGGATAGAAAAATCCTTGAGATTAACGGCTCGCTGTTCTCGGGCAGCAGGAGAGAGACAGAGATAATTCTGGTACTGAGGGATGTAACTCAGGAAGAGATACTTGAAGAAGAGATAATCAGGAGGAACAGGGAACTAACAGTGCTCAATGAGGTCTCAAAGACCATCAGTGAAACGTTCGATCTGGATAAAATATTATCAAAAACGCTTGAGAACCTGTTGAGGCTTACAGATATGGATGCAGGAGAAATATATCTGCTGGATGAAACGTCGGAGGCTCTCGCTTTTAAAATGCATTCCGGGAGGGACGAGGCTCCAATCCCGGCATGGTCTCACAGGGATAGTATTGAAAGCAGGGAGGCAACTATCATTGAGGATATAGGGAGTCTCTCCAGGATAAACCCTGCAGGCATGAATACTTATGCAGGTCCGAAGGAGCATTACAGCTCTTTTATCGGCATCCCCATGAGACTGAAGGATAAGGCATTCGGTGCGATCATGCTTGGAAGCAGGGAAAAGCGGTTGTTCACAGACAGGGACAGACAGCTTTTCTCCTCCATCGGCAGGCAGCTCGGCGTAGCTATAGAGAACATCTCTTTCTATAATAATATCAAATATTTAAAAGAATTCAACGAAGAGATCCTGAACAATGTTAATCTTGCTATCCATGTGGTCGATAAGGACATGAGAATACTTGCTGTTAATGACGAATTGCTTAAATTCGGGAGAGGCAAATTCAAAAAAGAGCAGATAGTAGGTAAAAACCTTTTTGAAGCATTCCCGTTCCTGAAAGAGAAATATGTGGATAAAGAGTACGAGTATGTCCTCAATAAAGGAGAAATTTTCCAGAGCGAAGAGAGAACGGGATACAATGGGGATGTAATTCATATCAGTACATCCAAGATCCCGATAAAAGACCAGAAGGGTAATGTTGAAAAGATCATAACCGTGATGAAGGACGTTTCGGACCAGAAGAGGCTTGAGGAGGAACTTAAAGACTCCTACGAGGAACTCAGGTTAACATACCTGAAGCTCAAGGAGCTTTACAAGATAAAAGACAGCTTCCTCTCAAATATGTCCCATGAGCTGAGAACACCTCTTACATCCATACTGGGATATACGGAGCTTATGCTTGAGGAAGACGTAACCATGGAGCAGAAGCATAAGCTTGAGATAATCCTGCGGAACTCGCAGCGGCTGTCCAGGCTGATAAAGGGGCTTCTCGATACGGCGCTCATCGAATCCAAGAATCCGCAGCTCGATATACAGACGTTATCATTATATGACCTCATATCCAATGTTGCAGAAGATATGAGAACGATTGCTACGATCAAAAACATACCGATAGATATAGATGTTCCGCAGCAATTGACGGTTGAGGGTGATAAAGACAGGCTGATGCAGGTATTTTCGAACATAGTGGATAATGCCATTAAATTCACGATAAAGGGAAAAATAAACATAAAAGCAGAGGAGGAGGACGGGGGTGTGCACATAAAAGTCGATGACACAGGCATAGGTATACCGCCGGAGGAACTGGAATTGATATTTGACAGGTCATACCTGTTGGATCCAGCGCAGGCGCAGAAGCCTGAGGGAGCAGGACTGGGCTTATGGGTTTCAAAGAATATAGTAGAAGCCCATGAGGGGAAGATATGGGCGGAAAGTAAAAATAGAGGAAGTACATTTCATGTCCTGTTGCCAGGAAGGAGAAAGAATGAATAGAGATGCGGCTGCCAAAAAAGTGCTTGTTGTGGACGACGAGCCTGACACGCTTGAGCTTGTAAAGCTCGTTCTTGAGAGCGGCGGTTTTAAAACGCTGCTGGCTACGAGCGGAGAGGAAGCTTTGAACCAGGTCGAACTCTCAAAACCCGATCTTGTGCTCCTTGATATAATGATGCCTGACATGGACGGTTGGGAAGTATTCAGGAAGATAAAGGAAAGGTATTCAAAGATGCCCATAGCTATATTAACTGCAAAAGCACAAAATATAGATAGACTGCTGGGGCTGCACGTATTAAAAGCTGATGATTACATAACAAAGCCTTTCGGTAAAAATGAATTGATAGACCGAGTGAGGAAATTGACCGGCACAACATAAAGAGGACAAAAACTAGAAAAATGAATCAGGACAAATGGAGAAAACATGCAAGAGACAAAATACACAATCCCGTTCTATACTGAGGAACGATGGCAGAACTGGATAAACAAGGTAAAGGAAAGCGGTTTTAAGCTCGACGACCAGGAGAAAGGCGCTGTTTTCGTGTACATGGAAGATGATGTTGTGCTTGCATGTTTGAAAGTGATAGCAAAATATGATAAGAACCTGCTCTCAGCAGAAGATGCGCTTAAAAACCTTACAGAGATCAAAGAAATAATCCTTAAAAAAGCCGAACCCGTAAACGAGGATATCGACATGATGATCGAATCCGTGCAGCTATCATTGATGGGCGTTTTTGCGTCGTGCGAATGCTACGTGGAAAAAGCGTTTGAGAAGACCAAATCCCTTGATAAGCTTGTAAAGGGCGCGGTGGAGGCGGAAAAGGAAGAGAACATGGGGGCTGCGCTTGGCTGTATCGCAGAGATAGGCGCAAATATCCTTGCAGGCGGGAAGCTTGGCGAGAAGGCTATGGATGATATTCCCGAAGGGCTTGTGGCAGAGTGGCTTGACGGTATAGATTCGATCAGTGCTGCGATGGTCGGGGACCAGAGCTACCGCGATGACGAACCTGACGAGGGCGATTAGAGAGATTGTAGGGAATGCAGGGAATTCAAATAATAAAAACCGCAGATAAACGCAGATGAAATATGCTGATTTACAAAATACTTGGTCTTGAAAAAGACGAGAACATATATTTCGTTGAAGAGAGCTACGCGGCTTTAAAAAATAACAGGCTATCGCTGCATTATCTGGAGAATATCCGGGAGTGCCCTCCTGAGGAGATAGAAGGGATAGAGGATGAGAACGGGAATATAGCCGGGCTTGTCCTGTTCAACCAGGAGACCGAGGATACCCCTGCGTTTCGGGCTGTTTTTACGAACCTGATATCATCTACGCCTGTGCCGAACGCAAGCAGCAGGCAATTCTCCGGGATCGCAGGAAGTTTAAGGCTGAACAGGGTGCATAAAACTACCTGTAAAGAGCTTAATACAGCAATA
The DNA here is from genome assembly GCA_026552855.1 of Candidatus Methanoperedens sp. Taxonomy (GTDB): domain Archaea; phylum Halobacteriota; class Methanosarcinia; order Methanosarcinales; family Methanoperedenaceae; genus Methanoperedens. Next base: position 18,844 of record JAPMTX010000175.1, read on the forward strand.
ATCGAGTACTATTCTTTAGAGCTTGTGAACAGGCAGTTATGCGAGAACTGCCGCATTTCAAAAGAGCCCTACGAGATGGTCTATATCGAAAGCAGGAAAACCAGGTTAAAGGAACTGCTCGATGAATACCGGCTCCAGGGCGAGATACTTGAGATATGCTGCGGGAACGGCATGTCCACACTGCCGCTGCACGATATGGGATATACACCTCTTACGATAGATTATGATAAGTGCCAGATATGCCAGGGGCTTGAGCACAATGTGCTTGACCCTGTAAGGACGATAGTCCTTGATGCCACGAGCCTCTCCCAGTTCTTCAGGGAGGATACCTTTGATACGGTAACAGGTTTCATGCTCGGCACGATATACCCTTTTAACAGGGGGATATGGGAGAGGATGGTGAGCGAAGCCGTCAAGCTCCTTAAGCCCGGGGGGATGATACTGCTGACCGTGAATAAGAAAGAGGAGATGGAAATCCTGAGATACGCGCTTGAGAAGACCGGGATTGCGGGGGATATGATCGATAATACCGACGGTAAAGGAATCTATGACCAGTGGGTATATGTAGGATATAAGCCCAAACGTTAAAAGTTATTATGCCGCGAGACCGAAGGGATTATTTCTACAGGAAAGCCAAAAAGGAGGGGTACCGCTCCCGCGCCGCTTTTAAGCTGAAACAGATAAACGAGCGGTTCAACATAATCAGGAAAGGGGATACGGTAGTTGACCTCGGCGCAGCACCGGGCGGATGGCTCCAGGTCGCTCACGAGCTTTCAGGGGGTAAGGTCATCGGGGTGGATATATTGCGGATAGAGGAAATAGAGGGCGTTGAGACGATAAAGGGAGATATCAGGCTTGACAGTACGGTTGAGAAGATAAGGGAAATAATAAAAAAAGAAAGCGGAAAAGAAGGAGCCGATGCCGTTATCTGCGATGCTGCGCCCAACCTCTCCGGGAACTGGAGCTATGACCACGCCCGTTCCATCGATCTTGCCACATCAGCCCTGGAGTGCGCCAGGAAGATCCTGAAGCCTCGCGGAAGGTTCGTGGTAAAGGTCTTCCAGGGGGATATGTTCCCCGGCTTCATGGATAAGGTGCGCAGGCAGTTTACGAAGGTGCAGGCATTCTCACCAGAGGCTTCACGGAAGCAGAGCGCAGAGATATACGTTATCGGGAAGGAACTGCTGCCGGATGCCGTAAAAATCAACGGGAGATATACCGTAACCATAGAGGATATCGGTGCGAGCGGGGACGGTATAGCTAAGGTCAACGATTTTGTGGTGTTCGTTAAGGGCGGAAAATTGGGGGAGACGCTTGATATCAGGATCAGGCACGTTAAACCCAATTTTGCTTTTGGCGAGAGGGTTGAAGGTTGAAGCGGGTTTGTAATGAGAATAGTTTATCTCGCGGTACTGTGAACCTCTGGCTTGCGATCAGTTTCACTTCGCTCTTACCATAGGGTTTAGATCCCTTGCCACCGCACCCGATGAGCTGGCATCCTCCATTAAAAAAGGCAAGACGAGCATACTTTACCAGCCAAGGGATATCAGTTCTGATGGCTGGAACAAGGTATACGAAATTATATACAAAACCGGCAATTTTACTGTTTTTAACGACGAGGTCGCAAAGGTAAGTACCCCTTCCTGGATAGAGCCATGGCACGACGAAATAATGATAAGAGGCCGAGGGCGCGGTATGGGGATCTTAAACCTCACCCAGAGACCAAGGCGCTGCCATAATACCGTCATAAGCGAAGCGGAGCATTTTTTTATATTCCGCCTGCAGCTTGAGACCGATATCGCCAGGATAAAAGAGATACTGCCCAGGAAGTACGCAAACATGGTATCCACGCTGCCGATTGCATTTACACAGATAACCGGGAATCAATCAAGTTCCTTGCGCCGATTCGGATATGATAATCTTTATATCTGTGTATGCATACACAGATTATCATGGCGACAAAGACAATATCGATACGAGAAGATGTATACAACATCCTTATGAGCTTAAAAAAAGAAAATGAAAGCTTCAGTGATGTGATATATAAGCTGACGAAGAAACGAAAATCAAATCTGAGAGACTATTTTGGAGTCTTGAAGGATAGTAAAGCTATACTCGATATAGAAGAAGACATTAAGAAAATAAGAGAATCTGCGAGGATGCGAACTATATGATTGTTCTTGATACAGCATATCTAATTGATTTTTTTAAGGGAAAAAAAGAAACACTGGGAGCTTTTGAAATTAAGGAAATTGATGCTCTTGATATTGCTCTTGATTTTGAATCAGATATTGTAACTACTGTTGTGTCATTTCATGAAATAATGTCTGGTGTAAAACATAAAAAAGTAAAAAAAGAGGAAAGATATTTCAGAAGATTTTTTACTGAAACACCGGTTTTAGATTTCGATTTTAAAGCTGCTGAAAAGTCAAGCGAAATAATGGCGGGTCTCTTAACTATAGGAAGACCTGTTAACCCTCTTGATGTACTTATAGCAGGCATTGCAGTGACGAACGGAGCAGACAAGATTGCCACGACAGATAAGAGATTCGATGATATCTCAAAAGTAACCGGGTTAGAGATATTAGGAAAGAGGGATGACCGTGGAAGATAAGAAGATTAAAGGGGCACTCTTTAATCCGGAAGAAAATGGATTAAAAAAGATAAAAATTAAGGAGATAAAAAAAGACTAGCTTCTCTAAAAGAACATCTTGCAGAATCGAATAATTATAGGAATAACTGGGATGATTTTGATGTGGCTGTTATCTGCTGGCTGCTGGCTCACGATCAAGATGAGTTAAAATTCTGGAAGGAAATTGAATTTTGATTTATAGTGAAGGCGGTTTTAAGCCTCTTCCCGGCAAAAGGAGGATAGCGCAACCTTCTTTTAACTTTTTAAAATTTAAAACGATGTATTTTTCATGGGGGTCGCGTTTTTTCTGAAAATACGAGTTCATGATAAGGGAGCTGTTAAGGGCTTCGTAGCCATAAAGATGAATTTGATTTAGATTGCGTGGATACCATAGGGTTTAGGACCCTGGGCAGGGAACGAGGGGTGGGCATCGTTAACCTCGCAATTAGAGACTGATATCGCTAAAATAAAAGAGATACTGCCCAGGAAGTACGCAAACATGGTATCCACGCTGCCGTATTACCACTGCATTTACACAGATAACCGCGAGTCAATCAAGTTTCTTGCGCCGATTCGGATATGATAAGGTATATATCCTTGAGGTTTTACATAGTAATACGGTGTAAAACATGGAAGCGTCAAGATTGAGCATAAAAGGGCAGGTAGTCATACCTGCAAGAATCAGGAAAAAATACGGATTTAAGCATGGCGAGAAAGTGGTCTTCATAGAAGAGGATAACTATGTTATAATTAAACCGAAAACAAAATGGGTGGATATCTGTGGGTCAGTAAAGCCATTATATACTCCTGAAGAAATGAGGAGAAAATTAAAAGAGATGCGAGAGAACTGGAGATAGGATAGATGAACAAAATCCTGATTGATACAATGTACATACATGCTCTTCTCACAAGCGAAGATCGTTCGTATGTTAAACTTTCACAGGCACTGGATGACGAAAAAATCACAGGAGTAATTTCAGTTACCACTCTGACGGAATTACCTATCTTCCTTGGCAGGGACGTTTACAAGGAAAAATTAAATGAATTGCTCTCGTTAAACATGCAGATTGTGGAAACTGATCGGACAATAGCAGTACGCGCAGGGGAGCTGCACATGTTATACAAAGTCCCTCTTGGCGATTCGCTGATAGCTGCGACCGGCATAATTGAAGGAATAAAACACGTTTTAACGGACGACGAACATTTCGACTCTATTGTTAGTTTGATCAAACCAATCAACCTGAAGACGGCTTTAAAAATGGCAAGGTGATTTAATTAAGGTATGATCAGAATATTTACAGATGAGATATGGATGGAATAGCTGAAAGAGATATGGGGTTATAAAAACGATATGTACAGGCATTGGCTTAAGTCAGGGGTTTGTGCCTAAAAAAGGCACAGGCTAAAACAACACAAGATCTTCAAAAACCTCGAAATGTTTTTTATTAAAAGTAAATAATTTAAAGCCCCTGTTTATCGCGACGGCTGCAATCATAGAATCAAATCTTGGAATTTTATTACCTCTTTTCTCTGCTTTTACCTCAAGTTTTGCTGAAAGAGCCGCATCGTTCTTGGTGAAATCAGTAACATCCAGCAACAATATTTTCTCTATTTTTGAATTATTAGCATACTTATAAAGACCAAAAAGAATCTCATGCAGATTTAATGAAGTGAGAGTGATATCCTCTCCTGCTTCTTCTATTTTATTTAAGGCAGCTTCTCCTTTCTTTGAACCTTCATCAAGGATTTCAATCAGAACATCCGTATCAACAAGAATCAATATCTGGTCTCCTTTCTTTTCTCCAGCAGCTCATTAAGAAGTACTTCTTTATTCCTGAATTCAACAGTGCCTCTCAATTCTTTGAGTTTATCAATATTGCTCCGGGATTTCACAAGGCGCTCGAAAAAATTGCTGAAACTCTCATTAGTTCCTTTTAGGGAGAGAAGCATCCTGTAGATATCCTCTCGTATGGTTATCGTCTTGGCTGTCATAATACAACATATGTTTAAACATATATTTAGATATTCCTGTGCCTGTCAGGCGCGCATAATAAAACATAAAATTAATAAGACCGCACAGACAAAATTCACATTCACGACTAATCGAAGGCTCAAGTCAAGGAAGGCACAATGGTAACTGAAAAAGAGAGTGATGCAAAACGTGGTCAAGCCGTTTACACAAAATCGTTTTTGGCATTGTACGATTTATTTGTGCTTGGCTTTTTCTGCAGCTACATATGGAGTGCCCCTCATGTCACATATTGGAGCTATACAATCAGCATGTCTCCGCAAACCATCTGGATATAGGCGTTGGTACTGGATATTTCCTGGATAATTGCAAGTTTCCTGCTGCTAATCCAAGGCTTGCATTAATGGATCTTAATCCTAACAGCCTTAAGAAGTCCAAAGAGCGTTTAGAACGGTATAATCCTGAAGCCTGCTGCATGAGCGTTCTGGAACTTGACAGAGGGCTGGGCTTCAGAATTTCGACTCGGTTGCACTAACCAATCTACTTCACTGTTTGCCAGGCACCATGAAGACGAAGGGAGCCGTATTTGAGAACGTCAGGAGTTTGTTGAACCCCGGCGGGGTCGTCTTTGGCTCCACCATCCTCTGGAATGGGGTCAATAATAGTTTCCTGGCAAGGTACTTCATAAACGTGAACAACGCCAAGGGCGTCATGACCAATAAGCAGGATGACCTTGATAGTTTAAAGCAGAATTTAGAGCAACATTTCCTGGAGAGTTCAGTCAAAATAGTTGGATCTATGGCGCTGTTCTGGGCTAAGAAATGAGCCATGGAAGTAACATACGCTTAACTACGTCTCTGGAAATTCTTTAAGAGGTTTTCTGCTGCTTCCTTGACCCAATAATAACCTATATCATTACTTAGCTGATATGCACGCACTGCTGCTGTTAAACATGACTCCGAAGTATTGCCTGAAGCACATGCTAAAGCCATCCTTATATCAGCCTCATATATCCTGTAGCCGGCTGTGCTGGCATAGCTTAATGCCTCTTCCAGGTCGCTCAGTGCATCTTTGATATCTCCATGCCGGGAGTTCCATCTGCCCCGCCCCAGAAGCGCCTCAATCAGCACAGCCCGATGAGTGATATTCCGTGCGATTTTAAGTGCTTCATCATAATGTTCTTTTGCACTTTGCAATCCGGATTTAGCGTCAATGTCCCCCAGGACGCGGTGGCACTGGCTTATGATCTCTGTCAAATGTTTGTCCCGGGCGTACTTTAAGTTCTCATCAGTAATTTGTTTAGCATACTCCATATCGCCTATTTGCAGCAGATGATCAGCATGATATATTCCCCACAGGTCACGTAAGTAACGCATCTTTGGATTATTTCTTCGTGCTGATTCCTCTGCCTGTTTGAACATTGCACCGGCTCCCTGCCTGTCTCCACTCAAATGCATCGCCCATGCCTTGTAGCCCAAACAACAGATAGTAAGCTGGGGAATCCCCATGGCTGCGTTTTGAACGCCCCACATCTCATGATCCAGCGAACAGCATTTACCCCAACGATCCTTTGATTTTCGGTAATGCTTTCTTGCTTGGTCGGCATAATTTTTGCTGGTAGTAAGATTCCCGAGGTGAATATGTAACTCTGATAAGAGCTGGCTGGCTTTGCCGGCATTGAATAAGTCTTCGACCTCATGAGATATCTTATAGCTGCGTTCATACATGGACAATGCCTGTTGTAAACGACCTACCGTCATCAAACATAATCCCAGCGATCTTATAAGATATGCTTTATCCCGTGGATCGTTGATTAATGGTTCTTCACTGTATATGTTTAGCTTACTATTTTTCACCTGTGCAATGAATTTATCGGTTCTACCGTCATCTATTTTTAGATTTACTTCGGTTTTTTCATCGTTAAGTCTTAACAAGAGAAAATTTTTTTCAGTAGACAACTTTATAGTCCCAAAGTCGTCGATTTTTTCAATTTTTGCTGTTTTTACCCACCCAATACCAAAATGTCGATTTAGAAATTCTATGAGTATTTCGTTGTCGTTTCCTGGGATGTTGTCCCAGATAAACAAATACTCTTCACCTTTCGGGAAGAATTCAAGCATTAAGGCTAGATCAGTTTCATATGCGCCCAGTTGATATAATAAAATTCCTTGTTTCTTATCTATCTTATCCAAATAAATTTTATATCCACCCTCGTATTCTCCTGCTCTGCAAGAATGGTATACAGCCTCTATAAGAGGTGCCAGATTATCAATTGTCTGACCTGCGGGATGGCTTGGTAAATCTCCTGCAACGGCGAGATAGTAGTCTTTGATGCATCTGTGAACTGCCTGGGCATGAGTGCTGCCGATCTCAATAAGGCGTTTATTGTAGTGGGTGCGAATCAGCGGGTGCGTCGTATACCTGTTTGATAGCCGGTCAAAGCGCAGGAGGCTGTACTCTACCAGGTGTTTGAGCATAGCCTTAAAGGCTAAATCGTCAAGTGCTGTTATAGTGGCATTGGGGGCATCTGCACCCATTTTCACCCTGAATACTTGTTCAAATGCAGATTCTTTTACAGGTGTGCGAAAAGCGCTAAACATTGCCAGGAAGGCGCGTTCAGAATCTTTTAAGTGCTCGTCATAATGCCGGAGCAAGTGGTTTATACGCTCATATGGCCCGTCAGCCGTCGGTGGAGGGATTTTACTAATGCAAGTAATGTCTCCCTTGTGTTCTTTGACCAGAAAAGTGCCCAGCAGGTTGAGGGTAAGCGCGTGGCCGTTCCATTCAGCCACAACCTTGTTCAGTTCTGCATCCGAGCCGTTGACGCCCAACTTTTGAAGCAGGGTGCGCCCTTCGTCAGGGCTGAGACGATCAACATTGCGATACGTATAAGTCGTGTACTCGCTCAGATCTAATACAGGAACGCGGCTTGTGATTAAACAGAAGGAGTTTGTCTCCTTCTTTGCGGCAACGTATCCTAAGAAATCGCGTAGGATATCGCTCCTCATCTGCCCGTACTGGTCGCCATCTTGGTGTTGCATCACTTCTAGTCCATCCAGGATGAATATAGAACTACTGTTACGCAGCATTGATGCAGTAAGGTCTGCCCGTGCAGCCGATGATGGATTGTCACTCAGTAGAGCAGAGTTCCCACCACTCATATAATGTAGTGCCGCTTCAAGGAATTCATCAACGTTACGCTTCTCATCGAAGGTCCACCAAAATACACCGTCAAGATGCTTTGTCTGAGCGGGATCCTTTATCTTATAATCATCAAGCAAGTTGTTTAACCATTGGAGTGCCAGACTGCTTTTGCCTTCGCCGCCAAAGCCGATAAGCCCAACTACATGATGTTTAGAGGCGCGCCAATCGGTACTAATAGACCTCATCAAATCCTCACGCCCGACCCATACTTCCAGCGGTGGTGGCGCTTTATCAAGGGCAAAAACTAGCTTGTATATGTTTAGCTTACCATTCTCCATCCTCACGGTGAATTCATCGGTTCTGCCGTCATTGATCGTCAGAATAGCCTTCATTTTTTCATTGTTAAGTTCAAGAGAAAGAGAGTTCTTTGCATCAGAGAAACTGATTGTTCTGCCGTCATCGCTTTTTTTTACTTGTGCCGTTCTTACCCAGCCCACGTCAAAATTCTTTATAAGATATTCTATAAGTAGATAATTATCTTTTCCTGGAACTTCATCCCAGCTAAACAGATACTCCAGCTTGGTCACCAAAGCTTTCTTAGCCACCTCATTATCGGTTTTTGGCTGTGGAGCGGAGCGAAGCGGATAGGATATGTCCTTGACAGGCAAATTAATCGGTTTAAAGGCGAGAACTTTTGCATTTACGGCCCACGCAGTGTCCCGGTCTTTAGTGGAGTTATCAGGAAACCACGTCTCTGAGACGATTCCCACGACTAGATTGCGTTTTTCATTGATATCAAGCACTGCCGCACCACTCATCCCCTGATTAATCTCACCTGATTTCAGTTGCACAGGGTCGGACTGGACATTGCGGCCTTCTGGAGGCTCAACTTCACCCAGGATTTTTCCATCGGTAAGTCCGGCGGTATAATCAGCCAGCCTCCGATAGCCATAACTGCGAAAGGGATTACCTTCTGACAGTTTTGCATCTCCCAGTACAGCGATTTGCTCTGGAAGGAGGGGCGAAGATCCACCTACAAGCTGCAGCATGACAACATCGTCATCCTGATTAGGAAAATGGGCAGCGACAATGGCACGTCTCTTTTTTTTCTCACTGGAAATTGCCTGCGGAAAGTAAACACCCACTT
>JAPMTX010000185.1 GCA_026552855.1 Candidatus Methanoperedens sp.
TACAAATGCTTTAAATGCGGAAAGGGCGAACTCTCAGACGATGAGGTTGAGTTGATCAAGGAAGTTACCAGGCATGATGTCGCTGCGGGTGTTTGCGGTACGATGGCAGAGACGATGGTATATTTTGTGTGCGATGAATGCAGAAAAAATAAAACCGCAGATAAACACAGATGAACGCAGATTTATTGCGCCGGCGTATTCGCAAATCGCATCCAGCCTTTGTTCTTATCAGCGCCCGGCGCAGCAATACTACGGCAGCGACGCCAGAATATTATAAATCATGTCCAATTAATTTGAGGCGCTTCTGCAAAATCCCGGGCAATCTTCTCTTTCCGCACAGGGCGCCGATGGTTGGGGGAGCGCAGCAAAGATGGGGCGCGAGCGCAGGTGCACCCCGAAGCCGCCGTGAAAGGTGCTGCCCATCCTGTGGGGGAAGGTGACCGGAGTGGGGAAGTCGTTGCATCAGATTACCAGTCATTGATTTCTTTAATGTCTATCAGCGATTTTGATCTCTCCAACATTTCGGTGTCCAGACTTACAAGCGGCACATTGAATTCTTTGGCGATTTGAATAACTATTGCATCCATTCCTCTTACTCCGATATCCTTTGCGATCTCGGTAGCCTGATGTGCTCTTGTTGATACGATTTCAAAAAACTCAATTGTATTAATATCGCACAGATCTTGTTTAACTCTTTCCGCAAGTCCGGAAGAACCTGTTCTTCTTTTTATCGCTGCTGTAACTTCTACTAAAACTATGTAAGGCTCTATGGCGATATATTCTCCATTCTTGACTTTTTCAAGTAAACGCTTACATTCTTTATGCTTTGGCTCCTGTTCGCGGAGGGCTGCAATCAGAACAGAGCTGTCTATGGTTATGTGCTCTACCATTCTTTTTCTCTCTGGCTTCGAATTTCCTCTAAGGCTGTAAGTCCTTTCCATTCCCTCGAAATCTGTTTAGATGCCTCCATAAGGTCTTTCCAGGCTCTCTCTGCCTTTAATTTATCCACTGTTTTCAGCCCAACAGTTATTTTTCTTATTTGAACAAGCTCTTCGGTTATGCGTTCCAGATGAGATTCGATTTCATGTAAATTTTGCATTTTCTTCTATGTTTTATTGGATTGGGGTTTCTTATATTTATCGTTCTGGTATGATGAAAAAGCGCAGCAAAGATGGGCGCAGGGTGAGAGGGGCGGCTGAGGGCGAGATATATAGAGGAGGCGATCTTTATATTGAAATTATTGCCATGTCACAAAACGATTCAAAGACTATTCGGGAGGGGTTCGGTGCGACAAGAAGCTATGCTATGAATTGCAAACGTGCTACCCCTTCCGTTTGGGGTAATCTTACTGGGATGTGCCTTGGCAGTAATGCAGAGGTGCAAAGCTCCTGGGACAATGTGAAGAAATCCAAAAATCCACTTTGGACAATTTGCTAA
>JAPMTX010000196.1 GCA_026552855.1 Candidatus Methanoperedens sp.
ACGTTCTGGACCTCTGAGTCCGGCTCATGCTTCTATTGCCACAGTGATACAAGACATAACAGCACGGCCCTTGGCAGGATAAACAGCCTGCTCCTTGATTCGAGCAATACAAGGAACGGAGCAATTACAAACACCCAGTGGTGTGCTGATTGCCATTACAGCGGTCCAAATACGAATTATAGAGGCAGCCAGTTAAGCCCCGTCCCGCCAACGATCACAGTAAACAACACAGGTGTCGCTGGCTGGGTAGACCACACCGGTTACCTTACCGGAGGATACAAGGACAGTGTTTGTGAAACATGCCATGCCCTGAACGGCATCTCATCAAAAACTTCACTGAACTATTCTCACAGCCTCAACGAAGGAGTAGCAGGAGGTGCTGATTGCGTCAGTTGCCACAGTACAGCCCTCGGCGGCGGAAAACAGGTCAACACGAACGCGATGAACGACACCAATGCTCTCCACAAGAACCTGAACAGCCTTGCTCCAAATGGCGGGCTGTCAAATGAAAACAAGAAGTGCTGGGCATGCCACGGTGACGGCAGCAACCCCGGAAGCGGTCATCCCTCAAATTACAAGACGCCCTACAGGTGTGCGGACTGCCATGTCCCCGGTACAGGGCAGAACATGAAATATAATCCGAATACAACCCTGCTCAATGTAAGCCAGCACTACCAGAGCGGCAACAACATCAAGACTCAAGCAGCCGGAACATGTTATGACTGCCACAACAAGAGCGAAATGATGGTTGGCCAGAACCTCGATCCTGACGGAGCGGGAAGTGTTTACGGCGGAGCCAACGGTGGCAGCGGCAGCTCAAGCCACTACGGCAAGAAGAGGGCGGATTATCCCTCCCAGAACACCAACGATTACTGTTACAAGTGCCACAACAATGGTTCAACCGTCTTCCCGTTCGTCGACACGGCAAATAAGACGATATCCAACCACTCATCCAACTATGCATCCACCAACCCCGACTGTGCTGATTGCCATTCCACAGGAAGGATCCATAACAGCACGCTCAACAAGCCAGCGTTCAGCCTTCCCAATTCCGCATATTGTCTCGCCTGTCATAATTCGACCGGGTCTGCCACGTTAAAGAATAAAGAGCAGCACAACGGAACCGTGGATTGTACAAAGTGCCACCTGAACACGAATAAGAATATCCACCCTGTGCAATACCTGGGACAGAACGGTACGACCTTTGCCACAACAAAGACGAACGCCGTCAACTGCACAAATTGTCACCAGGTACAATTACCCGGATTCAACAATGCACCTATCATCCCCGATCCGCTGAAACACAGCGCCAGTCTCTCCAACGGCACGTTATGGGGCACGTTCTGGACCTCTGAGTCCGGCTCATGCTTCTATTGCCACAGTGATACAAGACATAACAGCACGGCCCTTGGCAGGATAAACAGCCT
>JAPMTX010000176.1 GCA_026552855.1 Candidatus Methanoperedens sp.
CAAGATTACAGTATCCGACGCGCCTCAACTGTTCAGGAACGTGTTTGTGCAGGAATCCGAAGGGGCACCAGCCGCTCAGGAAAACCCCATCGTGAAACGGCTTAAAGAAAACCCGCTGAAAGTATCCGCAGTAATTGTATTTATGTTATTCGGCGTAACCCTCTACTACTTAAGAAGACGGCTGTTTGAAGATATTACTTATTCAGTTGATACTCCTGTTGCTGCGGATAAGCCGAAAGGAAACATACTATCTGGTACGAAAGAGTATCTTGCCAGTAAGATACAGTCTGTGAAAAAAGTCATAGATAAAAAACCGAAGCCCTGATCGAAAATGACAGAAGCAAACTATACAATACCAGTACTCGTCTCAGGGTTTTTTGCATTGTTGCTGTTTGTTTTCTACCTTTACAAATCAGAAAATAATTTAATAATGCATTTCCTTTCAAGCTGGTTTATGAGAAACAGGTACAGACCTGCGGAGATACCTAAAGATACCCGGAGGCAGGATTCTGTTCTTTTAGCTGTCCTTGTAATTCTTATACTCGCATTTAGCCTCAAGCTCATCACATTTCAGGTCGTCATCTCAGATTCCATGAAACCCGTATTTGCAAGAGGAGATCTTGTGTTGTCCCAGGGCATATTTAAGGAACCGAATGTTGGTGATATAGTCACGTTCAAAGCAGCAAATGTTCAAAACCCTGTAACCCACAGGGTCATTAATATCCAGGCAAATTCTGTAACCACCAGAGGTGATAACAATCCTTCTGCCGATGACTACGGCACCACAAAAAATGATGTTATCTCAAAAGTTATAGTTATAGATGGTCAGCCCATCGTTATGAAAGGTGTCGGTTCTTATTTTATACTTGATTTCACCCAGCAGGGCGCGCTCTCGAAATACGGTGACAAGTTCAATTTCTTGCAGCAAATGTTTTCAGTAATACGGACATGGGGATATGTCATAACAGCAATAGCTCTCATAGCATTAATAATGTCCATGGCAGGGGGTAAGAGATGAACAAAAAAATATACATAATAGCCATTCTGGCAATCGTAATAACCACTCTGAGCCAGACGATTTCTTTCATCGGCGGGGAACATAGGCTCTACCAGACCGTACAGGACAAATGTACGAAGTGCCACGGCGATATCAAAAGCCAGTTATCCGCCTCAGCAAAACACTCCTCTTATGCCTGCATTTTCTGCCATCCCAAATCCGCGACCAACCATACCAACACAAAACCTGTTTGCCAGGACTGCCATGAGGTCTTATTGAACGATACGCTTGAGGCGCACCAGGACTTTGCAGCCCTTGGCTCTGAAGGCTGTATAGCCTGCCATACAACCTATAATACCATCGTAAACTATTCCAGGGCTGAGTATATCGATTATGATATCAAGAACGATAACGGTAGCTGGATTGTCTCTAATTTTACAACTATCGGCTTGCTCAATCTTACCTATAATGCCCTGAGAGAGGGCGGCAACCATAACCTGAAAGACAACGTATCATGCAGGGACTGCCACAGGGATATCTTTGATTCAGTCTCAACTGGCGGTCATGCGATTGTCCTTGGAAAAGACGGGAAACAGGTATCAAAACATAACAGCAGCAGATTTGCGACACTAAAGCAGTGGTGCCTCTCATGCCATAACAGCAGCGACCCGCAAATCCGAACAAAACAGCATTCTGCGCGGAAAACCACGTGCGATGAATGCCATGAGGCTTATGGAAGCGGACACCCCGGCAACTTCTTTACAAATATCAAAACCGTACCCCATTTATACAGGAGCCTTGTCTGTATATCCTGTAAATCCGTGGGCTGGAAAGAGGGTACAATGAACCAAGCCAACGCAACAATACATTTCAGGGTACATCAAGAGCCTTATTTCGATGTCACGACCTGGTAACTAAAATTATGATCATATCATGGATACGGAGATAAGTGAACTCTGCAAAACAGCAATCAGTACACCACAGCACCTTGATTGTAAGAACATAAGAAATCAATAGCAACAATAGCTTCCGCTCCGCTAATAACTAGAGCAACCCTAAGGAATGAACAAAAATTTATACATAGTAGCAGTATTAGCAATTATCATAACCACCCTTAGCCAGACGGTTTCCTTTATCAGCGGTGAGCATCAATTTTACGAGAGCGTACAGGATAAATGCATAAAATGCCACGGGGATGTCAAAAGCCAGCTATCCGCCTCGGCTAATCATTCCACTTATTCCTGTAATTTCTGCCATGTTAAATCCGCGACAAACCATACCAATACAAAACCTGAGTGCCAGTACTGCCACAATGTTACCAGGAAATTGGGCGATCCACTTGAGGCTCATACAGGTTTTGCACCTCTTAACTCACAGGGCTGTATTGCCTGTCATACGACCTATAATACAATAGTAAACTACTCCAGGGCTGAGTATATCGATTACACCATTACGAATAGCAGAGGGAACTGGGTCATCTCTGACGTTACTACCATAGGAACATTGAATCTTTCTTACAACGCTCTGAACCAGGGGGGGGACCATGAAATAAAAAATGTATCATGCAAGGACTGCCATAAAGACATCTTTGATGCAGTTTCAGCCGGCGGTCACGCGGTAGTACTCAATAAAAACGGAACCCAGGTGCCCATGCATAACAGCACCAACTCTACCCAGGAAACATGGTGCAGAACCTGCCATAATCGAAATGATACTAATTTTACAACCCAACAGCATTCAGTACGCAGAACTACCTGCGAGGGATGCCATCAGGCTTATAATTTAACACCCCATCCGGGTAATCTGTTTACGAATATGAATACAGTTCCTCATTTGTACCGCAGCCTTGTCTGCATATCATGCAAATCTATTGGCTGGCCTGCACCCGGTGGGGCTATACATTTCAGGGTGCATGAGGAGCCGTACTTCGATGTCACGTACGAGATAATCAATCCTCTGTCAATCGTAAACTCATCGCCTGCCAGCGACCCTACCACGATGAAAGGTGAAACCCAGAAATTCGAGATAACTCTCAACAGGGCGGCTGATATTTACTGGTACAATAACGGCTCTGAAATATTTAGAGCCTTAAGTGTAATATCATCAAGCTATACTACTTCCTCAGCAAGCGCTGGAGTCTATAATATCACGGCTGTTGCGGATGATGGCTATACATCCATCCCCAGGACGTGGAACTGGACTGTTCTAAACCAGACCGCAGGCGGCGGAGGCGGCAGCGGGGGAGGCGGAGGCATCATTACCGGAAGCGCCACAGGCTCAAGCAACTCCAGCAATATCAGCGGTTACGTTTTCGATAATAATGTTTTACCATTGCCTGGTGCTCTGGTGCAGAACGGCAGCTACCAGAACATGACTAACACATCAGGCTTCTATTCGATAACCAACCTTACCAGCGGTAATTATACCTTCAGTTACTCAAAAGCAGGGTTCGATACCGCCTACGCTGTATTTACTTTGAACGGCGCATCTATCGAAAACGTGAACGTGGTAATCTACGATACAACTCCCCCGGCACAGATATCCAACCCCAATACAACAGGCGGCAGCTTCTATATAAATAATACATGGGTTAACCCCGCAGATACGGATTTCAACTATACGCGGTTCAGGTACAGCAACGGCACAGAGCTGCAGAACGTTAATAAATCTACAGACTATCTTAACC
The DNA here is from genome assembly GCA_026552855.1 of Candidatus Methanoperedens sp. Lineage (GTDB taxonomy): Archaea > Halobacteriota > Methanosarcinia > Methanosarcinales > Methanoperedenaceae > Methanoperedens. The sequence goes on from JAPMTX010000176.1 coordinate 3,684, forward strand.
TCACCTGGCAGCCGCACTATACCCAGAATATCAGCGCTCAGACTGTGGATACATACGGTAATATTAACCTGACTGAGGTCTGGTTCAATGCCACCGTACCCAACAATGCTCCGGTCCAGCTGCAAATTGGAAATAAAACTACAGATGAGGGGCGGACGCTGAACTTCACGGTATCGGCAACAGATGCAGATAACGATACCATAACCTATGGCACCAACGCTACAAAGGGAAGCCTCAATACCACAACAGGCAACTTCTCATGGACTCCGGGCTACGGGGATGCAGGAGTTTATACCTGGTATTTCAATTCAAGCGACGGCTACGGCGGCATGGCGGTAGAGAACATAGCTGTGACTGTAAATGATATACCCCTGTCTGCCGCGGGTTCTTCGCCTGCCGGCGATCCTGTTACAGCAAAAGGCACACCCCAGACGTTTGAGATAAGCCTCAATAGAACTGGCGATATAACATGGTACATTAACGGTTCTGAGATATTCAGGTTCCTGGGGGTGGCATCATCAAGCTATACCAATTCTTCGGCAGATGCTGGCATTTATAACATAACAGCTTTTGCAACTGATGGTTACGATTCAGTCTCAAGGACATGGATATGGAATGTGACTGCAGGAAGCGGAGGCGGTGGAGGAGATAAGGGCAGCGGCAGCGGCGTAAGCAGCTCAAGTAACGTGAGCGGTTATGTATTCGATAATTATGGTTCAATATTACCGGGCGCACTGGTGCAGAACGGAAGCTACCAGAATACCACATCGGCATCAGGCTATTATTCGATAACCGGTCTTCCGAACGGCACTTACAACTTCAGCTATTCCAAAGCAGGATATAGTACCGGTTATTTTGAATTTACGCTTAACGGTGCAATTGCTGTAAACGCGAACAAGACGCTCTATGACACCAATCCGCCTGCATCCGCATCTAATCCTTCCACTGCGACAGGCAACTTCTACATAAACAACACCTGGGTTAATCCGATAGATGCCGATTTCAACCACACGTGGTTCAGGTACAGCAACGACACCACCTTACAGAACGTTGATAAATCCATTAACTATCTCAACCTCACCTGGCAGCCGCATTATACCCAGAACATCAGTGCCCAGACTGTGGATACTTCTGGCAATGCTAACCAGACAAAGGTATGGTTCAATGCCACTATACCCAATAATGTACCAACCCAGGCAGCAATCGGAGATAAATCCGTTAACGAGAGCGAGAGCATACAGTTCAATGTTACGGCTGTGGATGCAGATTCAGATCCTATAACGTATGGTACAAATGCAACAAAGGGTATCCTGAACACTACAACAGGTAATTTCTCATGGACTCCGGGCTATGGAGATGCGGGAGTTTACACCTGGTACTTTAACTCCAGCGATGGTTACGGTGGAGTTGCAAGTGAAACAATAACAGTGACAGTAGGCAGCGTACCTCTCTTAATTACATCATCATTACCCTTCAGCGACCCTGCTACGATTATAGGTACAGCACAACTGTTCAAAATAGATCTTAACAGAGCAGCGGATGTTACCTGGTATATCAACGGCTCTATAGTTCAGACCAACCTGAGTGTAATTTCGGCAAATTATACAAATTCTACCGCAAGCATCGGGAGTCATAATGTTACCGCAGCCGCAAGCGATGGCTATTACTCAGCATCCAGGATTTGGAACTGGACTGTTACCCCGCAGCCTGTGTATAACGTAAGCGGCTATGTGTTCGATAATTATGGCTCAGGGCTTGGAGGTGTCCTGGTGCAGAATGGCAGCAGCCAGAGCACAACTGCAGCATCAGGCTACTACCAGATAACAGGTCTGCTCAATGGCACTTACAACTTCAGCTACTCCAAGGCTGGATTCAACACCGGTTATCTTGAGGTTGTAATTAACGGCGCGGATAACGCCAGCGCGAACAGGACGATCTATGATACCACACCTGCAGTATCGGTATCTGACCCCGCCATGGTAACAGGCAGCTTCTATATAAACAACACATGGATTAACCCCGCAGATGCGGATTTCAATTATACGTGGTTCAGGTACAGCAACGGCACAACGCTGCAGAGCGTTAATAAACCTATAGATTATCTCAATCTCACCTGGCAGCCGCACTACATCCAGAATATCAGCGCCCAGACCGTAGATACGTACGGCAATGTTAACCAGACAGTAGTATGGTTCAATACTACTATACCTAACAATGTTCCAGTCCTATCACAGGTTGGAAACAAGACTGTGGATGAGGGACAGTGGCTGAACTTCACAGTTAGCGCCACCGACATGGATAGCGATGGCGTAGTTTACGGCACCAATGCTACAAAGGGTACCTTCAACGCTGCGATGGGCAGCTTCTCCTGGCTTACGACATACTCAGATTCGGGAACTTACAACTGGTATTTCAATTCAAGCGACGGGTACGGTGGAGTTGCGACCGAGAACATAATAATAACTGTAAACGATACACTGCTGTCCGTCACTTCATTCTCTCCGCTATCAGATCCTGCAACAGAGCAGAGTGCGGCACAGAGCTTCAGCGTATCCCTGAGCAGAACTGCGAATATAACGTGGTACGTGGACGGCGCTCAGGTTCAGGTCAATGCAAGCATTTCCTCAGCGAATTATACCAACTCAACAGCAGGCATAGGAGTGCATAACGTTACAGCCATTGCAACCGATAGTTATGATTCAGCCTCAAAAGTCTGGAACTGGACTGTAACTTCTCAATCCGTATACAATGTGAACGGCTATGTGTTCGATAACTATGGATCAGGATTGAGCGGTGTCCTGGTTCAGAATGACAGCAAACAGAACATCACGGCAGCTTCAGGGCACTACTTGATAACGGGTCTGCTCAACGGCACCTACAACTTCAGCTACTCCAAAGCCGGATTCAATACTGATTACCTGGAGGTCACAATTAACGGTGCAGATAACATAAGCGCCAACAAGACTTTATACGATACAACACCATCGGCTTCAGTATCTAATCCGGCTATAATGACTGGTAACTTCTATATTAACAACACCTGGGTTAATCCGTCTGATACTGATTTCAACCATACGTGGTTCAGATACAGTAACGGCACTACCCTGGCGAATATCAGTAGATCCGCTGACTTCCTCAACCTCACCTGGCAGCCGCACTACATCCAGAATATCAGCGCCCAGACCGTGGATACGTACGGCAATGTTAACCAGACTGTAGTATGGTTCAATACTACTATACCTAACAATGCTCCAGTTCTATCACAGGTTGGAAACAAGATTGTGGATGAGGGACAGTGGCTGAACTTCACAGTTAGCGCCACCGACATGGACAACGATGGCGTAGTTTATGGCACAAATGCTACAAAGGGTACCTTCAGCGCTGTGACGGGCAGCTTCTCTTGGCTTGCGGCGTACTCAGATGCAGGAACTTATACATGGTACTTCAATTCAAGCGACGGCTATGGAGGAGTAGCCGGTGAAACAATAACCATAACAGTGAACGATGTGCCCCTATCAATAACATCTTCATCGCCTGTGGGAGATCCAGCTACCACAGTCAGTACGGCTCAAACCTTTAGAATTGATCTTAATAGAACTGCAAATGTTAAATGGTATATTGATAATTCCATAGTCCAGACCAATGCAGGTGTAATATCTGCGAATTATACTAATTCCACAGCAAATATTGGAGTGTACAATGTTACAGCCGCTGCGGATGATAGCTATGATTCAGTCTCAAGAACCTGGAACTGGACCGTTATCGCCCAGCCCACGTATAGCGTAAGCGGTTATGTGTTTGATAACTTCGGCTCAGGATTGGGTGATGTTCAGGTACAGAGCGGCAGCTTCCATAACACGACATTAGCATCAGGCTATTATCTGATAACAGGTCTGCTCAACGGCACCTACAACATCAGCTACTCCAGAGCAGGATTCAATACCGGGTATTTAGAAGTCACAATCAACGGCGCGGATAACACAAGTGCTGATAAGACAATATACGATACGACGCCTCCTGCCCAGGTTACAGGATTGATGAACGACACCCCGACCCGGACTACAGTTAACCTCACCTGGAATACGGCAGCCGATGCAAACTACTACCAGGTGTTCAGGAACTCCACCAGCCTCGGATATGCCCGGAATAATTACTGGAACGATACAGGGTTAACTGCTGATGCCCTGTATGAATATATGGTAAGAGCCAACGATTCTTACAACAACTGGGGTCAGAACTCCTCAATCCTGAGTATCAGGACTGCTCCAGCCGCAGATACCACCCCGCCTGCCTCGGTATCCAACCCTGCTACTGCGACCGGTAATTTCTATGTGAACAACACCTGGACTAATCCGGTAGATGCTGATTATAGCTACGCATGGTTCAGGTACAGCAACGGTACTATGCTAACGAACGTCAGCAAGCCTGGTAGCTTCCTCAACCTCACATGGCAGCCGCATTACATCCAGAACATCAGTGCTCAGGCAGTGGATACCTCTGGCAATGCTAACCAGACGATGTTGTGGTTCAATGTCACTATACCCAATAATGCACCCGCCCTGTCACCGGTTGGAAATAAGACTGTAGACGAAGGGCAGTGGCTGAACTTTACTGTGTCGGCAACAGATGCAGACAGTGATACCATAACCTACGGCACTAACGCAACAAAGGGCACATTCGACACAGCTACAGGAAACTTCTCATGGCATACGGCGTATTCGGACGCGGGAGCTTATACCTGGTATTTCAACTCAAGCGACAGCTACAGCGGAATTGCAAGCGAAGCAATAACTATTACAGTAAACAACGTCCCACTATCTGTTACTTCATCCTCGCCGCCCTCTGACACGACAACTACCCAGGGTACGCCACAGAGCTTCAGCGCGACCCTCAACAGAACTGCAGATGTGATGTGGTACATGAACGGCACTCTGGTTCAGACCAATACGAGCACTGCTTCGGCAGTATATACAAACTCAACTGCCGGGGTTGGCGTATGGAACATAACTGCAGGTGCAACAGACGGTACCGATACTGCCTCAAGGACATGGAACTGGACTGTAAATGCACAACCTCCTGGCACCTACATACCTCCAGATCCGGCTAATCTGCAAAACACCACTGGCAACTTCTGGGTGAACCACACATGGCAGGCTGGAGCAGGCAACATTACCGATTCATACAATGTTAGAGTTGATGGAATATGGTATAATGGGACAATAGACACGTTTAAGAACACAACAGCAGCGCCGCACGGCTGGGTGAACATAACCGTATGGGCTTACAACTCCTCAGGCACCGGCTCTCTGAGCTCGGGGAGCATAAGCCAGGATACGCAGGTTCCGAACAACCCGCCGCAGCAGGCATCAATAGGGAATAAAGCTATAGATGAAGGGCAGTGGCTGAACTTTACAGTTAATGCCACAGACCTGGATAATGACATCATAATCTATGGTACAAATGCCACGAAGGGGATATTTAACGCGGTAACAGGTAACTTCTCGTGGCTTACGACATACTCAGATGCGGGAGCTTACGTATGGTACTTTAACTCAAGCGATAGCTACGGCGGAAGGGCAAGCGAAACCTTAACCGTAACCGTGAATAACTCGCCGCTATCGGTCTACCTATCATCTCCATCTTCAGACCCGACAACTACACAGGGCGCGGCGCAGGACTTCAGCTTAACTCTGAACAGGACTGCAGACGTGACATGGTACATGAACGGTGCTCAGGTTCAAACCAATACTACTACCACTTCAGCAACATACACTAATTCAACTGCCGGAGTGGGCGCATGGAACATTACTGCAAATGCAACAGATGGCATTGATACAATCTCAAGAATGTGGAACTGGACTGTCATTGCTCAGCCTGAGTATAACGTAAGCGGCTATGTGTTCGATAATTACGGCTCAGGACTGGGCGGTGTCCAGGTGCAGAACGGAAGCAAACAGGGCACCACTGTAGCCTCCGGATACTATCTGATAACAGGTCTGCTCAACGGCACCTACAACTTCAGCTACTCCAGAGCAGGATTCGATACTGGCTATTTAGAAGTCACAATCAACGGTGCGGATAACACAAGTGCTGATAAGACAATATACGATACGACGCCTCCTGCCCAGGTTACAGGGTTAACGAACGATACTCCGACCCGGACTACAGTTAATCTCACCTGGAATACGGCAGCCGATGCAAATTATTACCAGGTATTCAGGGACTCTGCCAGCCTTGGATATACACGGAATAATTACTGGAACGATACAGGGTTAACTGCTGATACCTTGTATGGATATGCGGTAAGAGCCAATGATTCTTACAACAACTGGGGACAGAATTCATCGGTCATGAACGTCAGGACCGCTCCAGCCGCAGATACTATCCCGCCCGCCCCGGTATCCAATCCTGCTGCTGCGACTGGCAATTTCTATGTGAACAATACCTGGACTAATCCGGCAGATGCCGATTACAGCCATGCATGGTTCAAGTACAGCAATGACAGTGCACTGCAGAACGTCAGTAAGCCCACTAGCTATCTCAATCTTACCTGGTCACCGCACTATACCCAGAACATCAGCGCACAGACAGTGGATGCCTCAGGTAACGTTAACCAGTCGAAAGTGTGGTTCAACGTCACTATACCCAATAATGCACCCATCCTATCACCGGTTGGAAATAAGACTGTAGATGAAGGGCTGTGGCTGAACTTTACTGTGTCGGCAACAGATGCAGACAGCGATACCATAACCTACGGCACTAATGCAACAAAGGGTACATTCGACGCAGCTACAGGCAGCTACTCGTGGCTCACAACGTATTCGGATGCAGGAGCTTATACCTGGTATTTCAACTCAAGCGACGGCTACGGTGGAGTTGCGAGCGAGATAATAATAGTGAATGTGAATAACGTACCTTTATCGACTACCCCTTCGCCTTCATCAGATCCTACAACTATGCAGGGAACAGCTCAGAGCTTCAGCATGACCCTGAACAGAACTGCCGATATAACATGGTATATGAATGGCACTCTGGTTCAGACTAATTCAAGTACTGCTTCAGCAGTATATACTAACTCAACTGCAGAAGCAGGTACATGGAACGTCACTGCAAGTGCAGCAGATAATACTGATTCGGTCACAAGGATGTGGAACTGGACTGTTATTGTGCCTGTATACAATCTGAGCGGCTATGTATTCGATAACTCCGGCTCAGGATTAGGTGGTGTCCAGATACAGAACGGCAGCAAACAGGGCACAACTGTAGCCTCCGGGTACTACTTGATAACAGGTCTGGTAAATGGCAACTACAACTTCAGCTTTTCAAAGGCTGGATTCAATACCGGCTATTTAGAGGTCGCAATTAGCAGTGCAGATATAGTGAACGCGAACAAGACAATATATGATACTGCACCTCCAGAGGGTATTAGCAATATTAATGCTGCCCCTGCACCCCGGTATATCTACTGGACGTGGACAGATCCGTCAGATGCAGACCTTGACCACATAGAGGTGTACATTGACAGCACTTTCAAGCAAAATGTAACCAGAGGAGTGCAGTACTACAATGCAAGTTACTTTATGCCCAATTCAACTCACACGATATCAGCCCTCACCGTGGATTCTTATAATAACGTGAATACTACATGGACCAATAATACGGCTACAACCGCCTCTGAATACACTTATGTATCAAATTTCCAGAACGATACAGGCACGGTATCAGACTTCAATAATGCCCAGAATGCAAGCGATGGTGGGGCATCTGCGAACTTCTCTGAGGTCCAGGTTGATGGAGCTTACCACCTTAACATTACTACCAATACTACGGAAGTACCCGATGCCGGTACCCATACCCTCCATCTCGGGTACAGCGTTTCTGGCGATGATTTCGTACTGCAGCTCTGGAACGGAACAGCATGGAACAACCGGACAACTCTAAACGATACTGCGTTATCTTACCGCAACATTACCCTGCAAGCCGAAGAATTGATCCCGCAAGGGGCTTCTACGGGCAATGCGGGCAGCATAGGTAGATACTACGTGCTCGTCCGCTACCTGGACCTGACTGCAAGCCCAGTCCAGCAGGGTATTCTTTACCTGGATTACCAGAGGGTTTACAGTGAATAGAATTTAGAACAGATATACAAGGAAAGGTGAACAAGCATAAGCATGGAAAATGAATCAGTAGATGGAATTTACGAACGGACTGCTCCAGAGAAACCTATTTATAATGTTAGCAACTATATATTTTATAACTATGGTTCAGGACCAGGAGGTGTTCTGGTGCAGAACGATAAAAAACAGAACACCACGATAGCATCTGGCTATTATCTGATAACCGGTCTGCCAAACGGTGTATACGACCTTGGCATTTCGAAGGCAGGGTTCAATACAGGCTATACAGGCTATTTAGATGTTACTATTAACCGTGCAAATAAACCCATTATAAACACGACCTGTGACATTATGTCTTCTGCTAAGGTCAGAGCAGTTCACCAGTGATAAAAATGAAAGACAAAATCGCAGTTTTTAGTGCAATCTTGCTGGGTCTCGTGGTCGGATTATTTGCAACTGTATCACTGATAATAGATGCTTTCATGCTCGATAACCTGACAGGTACTTTAATAGACCTTGTAATAATGGTTTTCTCTTACATGACAGCATGGATCGGTATCCGGCATACTCTCATGAAGAAAATCGCCGACGATAAAATAGATAAAGAGTGGGATTACAAGATTGCACCTCTTGTCAATATGCTCACTGATACAGTCGGGCGTATGAATGCGGTAGAAATGCAGCTCATGCAGACCAGCAATAAAGTCGATACCACCCTGGATTATATGACTAAAATGCAGGATATGGATGCCTCAAAGGTGTATATCTTCCCCGGTGCCTCTTTCAAGTTCATAGCCAAGGTCCTTGTTCTTATAGTATTCACTTTTTCAGCATTGGTTTATGTTGTTGAATATCCGCTGAGCATAGTTCATTACTTTATTTTACTTATCTATTTAGCATGGTGGGCATTATTCACGTCCGAATACAAGCTTTTTGATAATAAAACAGCATGGATATGGGCACTGGCACCTATCATGACCGTGCCTGTGGGAGGTATTATCCTTGATTCTACCCTCGGTATAAACAATATGGTAGGTATCCTGTTCCTTTTCCTGTTCATCTACGCATACTTATATTATACATGGGCAGCGTACGTGACAGTCGGGTTCAAGCTGGTAGACCTCAAGAAGATACGTGATTATATAATCAGCCATTCCGATACTTACCTGGAGCAAAAAAAAGCTGAACGCAAGATTGATAGAAAATGGATTGATGCCGGAATCATTCTATGCATAGCGCTCGCAGGAGCTATTGCAGTGTGGATACTTCTTTAAGGTAATTTTCAAGTCTGCAATTCGCCTGGTTCTACTTCCCAGCCTTCACCATATTAGCAATATCCTTGCCCAGCCTCTTGCATTCTTCAAGGTCTTTATCCGTAGGCTGGTACTGGATGCGCAGCACAGGGTCGATCACGGTCATACCAAGTGAGCGCAGTTTTTCAGCGATCATAACCGGAGCTTCACCGCTCCAGCCGTAAGAGCCGAAGGCTGCCCCGATTTTGGCTTTTACTTTTGCTTTCTCAAGGCTTTCAATGAATTTCTCCATCGGAGGAAGCATCTTATAGTAAAAGGTCGATGAACCCAGCACTATGGCATCGGCAGTTTTCAGGTCTTCTATTCGTGCCTCATGGAAATTCACGGTCTGGACGTCGATGTTCCTTGATGCTACACCCTCTGCAATGGCTTCAGCCATCGCTTTTGTATTACCTGAGGTGCTCAGGTACACAATAACTACTTTTGGCATATTTCTCCCGCCTTTTTATTTAAGACTGTACGATTCTATCTTAAATAATAATGATAAATTCAATCTCATATAAACCTATCGTTTTACACTGTAGGCAGTCTCGAAAACTATAATTACATTGTACGACAGAGAAGCTAATGGGATTAAATGAGCGCGAAGCTCTTGATATTGGTCTTTCTTCCTGCGGTCATCTCAGGATGTATCGCTTTGGAAAAGAATGGAACTACAGAGGAGGTAATCATGCAGAACATTTCGATCACATCAGAGGCATTCCGTAATGGAGATGCTATACCTGCTGAATATACCTGCGACGGGAGGGATATATCGCCGGCGCTGTCATGGAGTGGGATTCCAGCCGGTACAAAAAGCATAGCATTGATTATGGACGACCCGGACGCACCGCGCGGGACTTTCGTTCACTGGGTGCTGTTCAATATTCCCGCAGAAACAAAAAAGCTGCCTGCGGGAGTACCCGGGAACAAGACGCTTCCCGATGGGAGCCGCCACGGAATTACGGATTTTGGCAGGACGGGATACGGCGGTCCGTGCCCGCCTCCTGGTAAGCCGCACAGGTATTACTTCAAGGTATACGCCCTGGATACAAAGCTCGATCTTCCGGCAGGAGCCACCAAGGCGGACGTTGAGAGGGCGATGGAAGGGCATATCCTGGCAAAAGGAGAACTTATGGGGAAATACGGCAGATAGAGGTGGCAGATAGAGACTGCTATAATCCATTAATAATCAGCCAATCAAGTAAAAGGGCATAAACGGGGTGTGGGCGTGGGGTTTACAGATTCAAAGAGACAGTATCTTGCAGTTATACTTGCACTGCTTATTTCTTTTATTCTCAGAATGTATCTTTCGCAGTTCGAAGGGCACTGGATGGATATATGGCACTTTAAAGAATGGAGCCGTGCAGCCTATCTTAACGGGTTTACGTACTTTTATACGAGCGTCTGGTCTGATTACCCGCCGTTTTACATCTATATCCTCTGGCTTGTGGGGGCTGTCTATAAGTTGTTCTTCTCCTTTTCTTTCGACATGAATACTCCTGTTTTTGCAATACTGTTAAAAATCCCTGCCAACGCGATGGATATTACTGCTGCATTTTTGATATTTTCAATTGTAAAAAAATATAAAGGGTTCAGGATAGCTTTCCCGACCATGTTATTTTATGCATTCAACCCTGCTATAGTGTACAATTCAGCGGTATGGGGTCAGGTAGATTCTGTTTTTACTTTATTTATTCTCCTTACCCTCATGTTCTTTGTCTCCAGAAGACCTGAGCTTGCAGGGGTATCCATGGCTATCGCAATCTTAACCAAACCGCAAAGCCTGCTGCTTCTGCCTCTCTTTGCGATCCTGATAGTAAAGAACCATAAACTTTTAAAACTTACAAAGATTTTTGTAATATCTGCTGCTATATTCATAATCCTGGCTCTGCCCTTTTATTTTAGGTCATCGCTTTTCCTGCTTATAAAAGCCTATGGCGCAGCCTACAACGAGTATTCATTTACCTCGTTAAATGCCTTCAACCTCTGGGCGTTCTCCGGTTTCCAGAAACCGGACAGTATGGTTTTCTTTTTCCTGAGCTACAGGGTATGGTCATACATCCTTTTCGGCTTATTGTTCGTATATGTAGCCTATAAGACAGTTAAAAATGAGGATAAGAAATCAGTATATTTCGCAACAGCGGTCATTTTCTTCGGGTTTTTCATGCTCTTCACCCGCATACATGAGAGATATCTTTTCCCCATGTTCGCCCCTCTTGCTGTAATTATGAGCCTTGACAGGCGTCTTGTCCCTGTCTTCTGGATTATGACCGGTACTTTTCTGTTTAATCTTTATTACGTGCTGCAATTCTCGTATATGAACCTCCCTGTGCCGGATCCAAATACATATATACTGCTCACTGCAGGGATCAATATTGGAGCACTGGTATACACCATTTATTGTTTCTCGACTTTTAGGAAAAATAGTTGATATATGCGGGGGATGAGCTTTCATGCTAAGATCTGCTGTTGTTATGATGGCTAGAACTAAATCAAGCCAATTCATAATGATTCTTATCCTATAGTTTTGGCTAGAAAGCGCAACCTCTATAAAGATTTATGTTCTTCTGGCTTTAGATATACTTTGTCTATCCGATTGTAAAGGGCTCAGGTTTTAGCTTAGGTTAAACTTAAGTTAAGCTATTAATATATTACAATTCGCGAATTTCGGAGGAATCGAATTGGCACAGGCTAAAGCATCTTTAAATTCCATATATGCTGAAATAAAATCGCTTAGACGTGAAGTGGAGTTAATAAGGACTGCACTTATTCCTGAAGAAGAGATCAGCAATGAGGAGAGAGCAGAGATTCACGAAATCCGTGAAAAAGTGAAGCGCGGCGAAAGAATAAGGCTTGATGATGCTCTTGCTGAGTTGAATGTTTGAAGTTTTCCTGAGCAACGCTGCTCAAAAATCTCTGAAGAACCTCGATAAACGTATAGTAGAGAGAGCTAAGAAGGCTCTTCTTACTCTGAAAACTTCCCCACTGCCGATTAAAGAATACGATATCAAAAAGCTTTCTGGTGAAAAGGATACCTACCGCTTAAGAATTTCAAGATACAGGATTGTTTATGATATTGATTGGGATAATAAGGCAGTTACTGTTATCAAAATCGATAAAAGGGATGAAAAAACATACAGCTATCATAAGTAAAAGTAAATTTAATGCGGGGGATGGGATTTGAACCCACGAATTCCTGCGAAACAGGACCCTGAATCCTGCGCCTTTGACCGGACTTGGCAACCCCCGCAATATGGGGAAATCATGACAGCAGTTCCAGGAGCAGTGCCTTCTGGGCATGCAGCCTGTTCTCAGCCTGGTCAAAAACGGCTGAATGCGGACCATCGACCACTTCTGCCGTTATTTCCTCGCCCCTGTGGGCGGGAAGACAGTGGAGTACCATCACATCATGTCTGGCTTGTTCTAAAAGCTTACTGTTGATCTGGTAAGGCTTGAAGTCGCGCAGTCTCTGGTCATACTCTTCTTCATCGCCCATTGAGACCCACACATCCGTGTACAGAATATCCGCGTTCTTTGCAGCCTTTAAGGGGTCGCGGGTGATGCTAACGATACCTCCCATCTCTTTTGCCTTATTAACAATCCCTTTATCGGGTTCATATCCCTGGGGGCATGCCACGGTCATTTTCATCCCCGTCAGAGCGCATGCGAGTATGGCTGAGTTGCAGACGTTATCGCCGTCCCCGACCCATGAGAAATTGAGCCCTTTTAGTTTTCCTTTGTATTCGCGGATAGTGAGCAGGTCTGCAAGGAGCTGGCATGGGTGCTCCAGGTCCGAGAGACCGTTTATGATGGGCACGGTGGAATATTTTGTGAACTCCACAAGCGTTTCATGCCTGTACACGCGCGCCATGAGAGCATGGACATAGCGGGACATGACGCGCGCGGTATCAGCTATGGATTCGCCGCGCCCGAGCTGGATATCTTTGTAGTTCAGGTAGACGGCGTGCCCCCCGAGTTCGGTCATCGCCACTTCGAACGAGATCCTCGTTCTTGTGGAAGATTTTTCAAAAAGCATTGCCAGAGTCCTGTTCTTTAAGGCATTTGAGGTCTTCCCGCGCGCCCTTTTTTCTTTCAGGTCCGATGCCACATCAAGTATGTTGATAACTTCTGCATATGATAAATCTGCAAAGGATAATAGATGCGGCGGCAAAACCAGGATACTCCATTTAATTTGTCCTTCAAATGTAGATACTTATTTAAATCACTTTTGATAAACTCCTGTTATCAAACCTGTAAACAAGGGATATTACCATGATGCTATACGAACATGCTGCAAAGGAGATATTCGCGCGGTACGGTATACCTGTGCCTGCAGGAAACACTGCCACTGATGCAGATGAAGCCGGCGCAATTGGAGGGAGGCTGGGGAGCGTGGTCATCAAAGCCCAGGTTGCGGCAGGCGGAAGGGGGAAAGCAGGAGGTATCCTTACAGCCCTGACCCCGCAGGAAGCTGTACAGAAAGCGCGGCGCATCCTTAGCATGTCGATAAAAGGGCTGCCTGTAAAAAAAGTGCTGGTCGAGGAATACAGGAAACCGGACAGGGAGATGTACCTGGGGATAACCATTGACAGAAAAGAGCGCCGCCCAATCATAATGGCAAGCACGGAAGGCGGTGTTGATATTGAAGAGACGGCAAGGCGCTCACCTGAGAAGATACTCAGGGTGCATATTAACCCTCTCACCGGGATCCATGATTACCAGGCAAGGAGGATAGCATATTCCCTGGACAGGAAGAACTCAGGGCAGATCGCAGACGTGGTTAAGAAACTCTACAGCATCTTCTCAGATTATGACTGCATGCTTACCGAGGTCAACCCGCTTGCTTTAACGAACGGCGCGCTCGTTGCGCTTGACGCGAAGATGGACATCGATGATAACGCGCTGTTCAGGCATGAGTTTGCCGTGGAAGAGGAGGAAACCCTCTCAGGTATAGCGAAAAAACACGGGATGAGCTATGTGGAACTTGAAGGTGATATCGGATGCATAATCAACGGCGCAGGTCTTGCGATGGCAACGCTTGATATGATAAAGCAATACGGCGGAGAACCGGCGGATTTTATGGATGTGAGAGCCGGAGCGAACGAGGAGCAGGTTAAGATCGCGCTTCGGCTCGTATCCTCCAGAAAGAATGTAAAAGCCATAGTCATCAATATCTTCGGGGGTCTCACGAAATGCGATGAAGTGGCGCGCGGTATTATAGATGTTAGTCCTGAGATAAAAGTACCGCTCGTTGTCAGGCTTGCGGGAACGAACGAGGAAGAGGGAAGGAAGATGCTTGAGAGGCTGAACATAACTCTGGCGTCATCCACCGAAGAAGCTGCAAGGAAAGTGATAGAGCTTGGGTATTCTCATCAATAAAGATACGCGCGTTCTGGTGCAGGGAATCACGGGACATGAGGGCTCACTGCAGACAGAGCAGATGTTGAAATTCGGGACAAGGATTGTGGGAGGGGTGACGCCGGGGAAAGGAGGTAGCAGGATATGCGGTGTCCCGGTCTTTGATTCAGTGGTTGAGGCGGTAGATGAGGTTAAACCCGATGCATCTGTCATTTTTGTTCCTCCCGGGTTCGCAGCAGATGCTTTGTTCGAAGCTATCGACGGCGGTATCGGGCTTATAGTATGCATCACAGAGGGCATCCCTGTACATGATATGATGCGCGCACGCGCTTATCTTGAGAACTCCTCGTCCCGGCTTATCGGTCCGAACTGCCCTGGCATAACCGTGCCCGGTGAATCAAAAATAGGCATAATGCCAAATACGATACACAGAAAGGGAGATATCGGGATAGTCTCAAGGAGCGGGACGCTGACGTACGAGATAATAGATATCCTGTCAAGGGGTGGACTGGGGCAATCAGCCTCGGTGGGCATAGGCGGCGACCCTCTGATCGGGTCTTCGTTCGTTGAGATACTGGAGCTGTTCGAAAAAGACCCGGCGACGCGTGCTGTTATCCTTGTAGGGGAGATAGGCGGGACTGCTGAGCAGGATTCCATTGATTTCATAAAGCGGATGAGCAAGCCTGTGGTCGCCTATGTGGTCGGCGTCTCGGCGCCTCCCGGGAAGACGATGGGTCACGCGGGCGCTATCGTATCTATGGGAGGGGGAACTGCGCTTGAAAAAATACAGGCTTTTGAGAATGCCGGCATAACGGTTGGAAGAAGCCCCGGGGATGTAGTGGAGAAAGTAAAGCATATTTTACAAATTTAATAATTTTAATTAGATAATAAACCGTAATCTATATATAGCACATGCCTCCGTATTATGTATTGGAGGCTGACATAATAATTATCATGAGAATGAACATTAGTTATGTTCAGGTATTGGTGTCCGAGCCCGCTACCTCCTACGGGTTGCTCTTCTGTTGCTAAATAGGGGGTGAAAATCCCCCCTCGGACAATTCTCCTTTTTCAAAAACAAAAACTATTAATCTTCCCGCACTATTTAGCCCGTTCTATGAAAAAAGTAGTACTTGCTTATTCGGGCGGACTTGATACCTCCGTATGCGTGCCTCTGCTAAAAGAGCGCTACGGCTGCGATTATGCGATCACGGTGACCGTCGATGTGGGACAGCCTGAGAAGGAGATACAGCAGGCTGAGAAAAAGGCGGCTGTAATAAGCGACAAACACTACACCATAGACGCAAAAGATGAATTCGTAAAGGATTATATCTTCCCGCTCATCAAAGCCAACGGGAGCTACGAGGGCTACGTCCTGGGCACGTCCATAGCCCGCCCTCTTATCGCAAGGAAGGTAGTTGAGGTAGCACAGAAAGAGAACGCCGACGCGCTCTGCCACGGCTGTACGGGAAAAGGGAACGACCAGTTGAGGTTCGAGGCAGTGTTCCGCAGCACGGGTCTGGAGATCATGGCTCCTATGAGGGACATGAACCTCACGCGCGACTGGGAGATGGATTACGCGAAAAAACACGGGATACCTGTTGCAGCCACGAGATCAAAGCCGTGGAGCGTGGATGAGAACATCTGGAGCCGCAGCATCGAAGGCGGCAGGCTTGAGGAACCGGATTTCATCCCGCCCGAGGAGATATTCGAATGGACAGTATCGCCTGAGAAGGCGCCTGAGGCAGCGACCGTAGATGTAGGCTTCAAAGGCGGCGTACCGGTATCACTGGACGGCGAGAGCCTTGGCGGGGTTTCACTGATACAGGAGCTTAACAGGATAGGCGGCTCCCACGGCGTGGGGCGCACGGATATGATAGAGGACAGGGTTCTCGGTCTTAAAGCCAGGGAGAACTACGAACATCCGGCAGCCACGATACTGCTGACCGCGCACAAAGACCTTGAGAGGCTTGTGCTCACAAGGGATGAACTGCGCTTTAAGTCGCTCGTTGATGATACCTGGAGCGAGCTTGCATACAAGGGTCTTGTTGATGAGCCGTTATATGCCGATCTGAATGCTTTTATTGATAAGACGCAGGAAAGGGTAGCGGGTAAAGTAAAAGTCAGACTGTATAAAGGCAGCGCAAAGGTTGTTGCAAGGGATTCCCAGTTCGCGCTGTATTCTGCCGACCTGTCATCATTTGACAGCAAGACGATAGACCAGAAGGATGCGGAAGGGTATTGCAAATACCACGGGTTCCAGGCGCGGATGTATAAAAAGATATGTTAGAGACTGTCTGAAAATTAGATGTGCATGCTGGTTTGATATTGAGATAAAGCGCATGTTTAGTCGTAACTGAAGACAGGATTAACAGAACAGACTTTTTAGATTTCAATCATTTTAATCCAGTTATCCTATCAAATTGACGGATGGTCTCTAAAGGAACCAAAAATTATTTAAGGTAAACGTTCGTTAATTAACGAACAAAGCAATCAAGCCCAAAACCAAAAATTAATTGAGGGAATTTAATAGAAAATGATCTCAAAACTGAAGAATGAAGAAATGCTTATCGAGTTTTTGGGAGATAAATATTCCAGATTGATATTGTCCTTGACTTCCGGCATGGAATGCTCTGCCTCCCTGCTGTGCCGGGAACTTGGTATTCCGCTTGCAACTGTGTACAGGAAGCTCAAGCTTCTGGAAGATATCGGGTTGATAAAGCATGTCAAGACAGTCATAAATCTCTCAGGTAACGAGGAGAAATATTATCGCTGTGCAATCCGTGACATCAATGTGAGTTTTCATAAAGGTATGTTTTCGGTCAACCTGGATATGGAGGATTGAAATGACAAGATAGCCACCAGATTATGGAAAAGGTTGGCAAAGCCAGAAACCTAGAATAAGGCATAAGGCGTATTAAGGACAGACCATCTCACGAGAGGAGCCGGCGGACGACGATCATCCGCCTTAAAATTTCGATATTCGTAAGTGCAGCCAGGATTAAAAACGTTATCAGCACCTGGTTGGTAACTGCACCGACAGCTATTATGAGCAGCCTCATATCCCGCCGAAGTGGAACTTTTATTTGTTCTGGCGTTTCAAAAATCGCTTCATACCTGGCGTTGGTATAGCTGAAAGCGAATACGCCTGCAAGGGCAAAAAATCCCAGAGCCCACACCAGGAAATCCCCATGAGATCTCCAGTACCCATATGCCAGCCCGAATATGACCAGCGAATCTGCATACCTGTCCAGCACAGAATCGAGGAAGGTGCCGTACCTGGAGCTAATAAATTTAAGACGCGCAATTTCTCCGTCGCAGCCGTCTAAAATAGATGAGAACTGGACAAGAATGCCTCCGATCAGGAGGTATAAGCGTTCGCCGAACGCAAAAACAACGGACGAGAAAAAAGTTAAAAGGAAAGCAATTACTGATACTGTATTCGGGCTGATACCTGTTTTTACAAGCTGGCATGTTATGTGTTTTGAGAGCCTCCTGTTAAATAAACGCGAGATCGCACCGTCAGTCGGCTTTGAGAGGCTGTCGAGCACCCGCTTCTTTGCATACCTCAGGCTTTTTCCCGTATCTATATCTATCCAGAATTTCCCTGTTGCATCTACGATATCCAGCCTGCCTTTATCTGCCAGGTACTGGACTGCATCAGCGAGCTGGAATTTTCCTTCAGAGACCGTTCTCTCAAGTGCGGCAAAAATCTCGTTCGTGCAGTAGAAAATACCGCAATCCACCGCGTCGAAATCTTTGAGGTTTTTCCCTATTTTCCCCGGCACTTTGCCTTCAAGCCGGACCTTTGTGGCGTCATCTATATCAAATACGTTATCCATGTCTCTGTCGATCCACATAGCGCTCTTATCGCTCCCACCAGAGAGGGGCTCAAGCATGTCAGGATAAAAGAGATGATCGCACATCAGTAGAAGGAAATTTTCGTTTTCAAGAACAGGTTTTGCTCTAAGGGCTGATACGCCGTTCCCTTTTTCCCACTCCGGGTTTTCAATGAAAGTTAACTTTATGCCGGTTTTACTCTCATTTAGTTTTTCGATCACCTCGCTGCTCAGGTAGCCTGTGACGATCACTACCTCTGTTATTCCCTTTTGCTTTAAAGATTGGATAATCCTCTCGATAAGTGTTAAGCCAAGGAAAGGAGTGAGGGGCTTCGGGACAGCCTGCTGAAGCCGCATCCCGCGTCCTGCAGCCAGTATCAGTGCTCGCACGTTCGCCCCTTTTATTGATTTATGAAGTCTTCGACCATTTTCCTTCCAATGTCGTCCCGGTACTGCACAGGCGGGTGTTTCATGGTGTAGGCTGATATCCCCTCAAGCGGTCCTCCTATTCCCCGGTCAAGGGCTAATTTGCATACCCGGATGGCATCTATAGCAGACCCTGCGCTGTTGGGAGAATCCTCCACTGAGAGCCGGAGTTCAAGATCGATAGGAATATCCCCGAAAATCAGGGCTTCCATGCGAAGGAAGCAAAACTTATTGTCATTCTGCCAAGGGACGTAGTCGCTGGGTCCTATGTGTATGTTCTCAGGCTCAAGCGGCGTGTCCAGGGCAGATTGAACAGCTTCTGTCTTGGATATTTTCTTGGATTTCAGCCTCTCCCTGTGCAGCATGTTCAAAAAGTCAGTATTGCCGCCTGTGTTCAACTGGTATGTCCTGACCAGCCTGACACCTCTGTCCCTCATCAGGTTCGCAAGAGTGCGGTGTACTATGGTTGCTCCAAACTGGGATTTGATGTCGTCGCCCACCAGCGGCAGCTTCTTTTCCTCAAATTTCCCTGCCCAGCTTTTATCTGAAGCGATGAACACCGGGATGCAATTAACGAATCCAAGACCTGCATCTATTGCAGCCTGTGCATAGAACCCGGTCGCTCTCTCAGAGCCCACAGGAAGGTAGTTCACAAGAATATCTGCCCCGCTGTCTTCCAGTTCCTCTGCAACATCGCAGGATTCGCAGTCAGCCGCTGCGAATGTCCTGTCTTCAGGGTATTCTGCCATGTGGGGCGATATGCCGTCCAGGATGTGCCCCATTTTTACTTCCACGCCGAACTTCGGAAGGTCGGGACAGAATACTTTTGTGCAGTTCGGTTTTGCAAATACCGCATCCCTCAAGTCTTTTCCCACCTTTCTCCTGTCAATATCAAAAGCGGCGACAACCTGGATGTCGCCCGGCTTATATCCTCCTATATCGTAATGCATCAAGCCTGCGCAGTTCTCACTGTTTGCACTGGAGTAATAATTTATCCCCTGGATTAAAGAGCTGCAACAGTTCCCTATGCCGACTACCGCTAATTTTATCTTTCCCACTCCGGTCACCTCGCTGAATACAATAGCTTAAAATTAGTATCCATATACATATGCATCTCAAATCTATAAATAGCTTCTGATTTTTGATTCGCCCAATAATGATTTTTCAAAAGCGATTGGGAGTTATCGCTGAACCGTGTTGCTCTGGAAAACGCTGGATGCAGGACCCCTAAGCCTTGCTTTAACATATTGAGCGTAATCCTTAATATCATTAATGCCATTATTACCATTGATGGTAGAAATGGAAATAATTACTATAGACAATTCAGGAAGGCTTGTCATTCCCGAATTTATACGGAAAAAATTGCATCTGACAAAAAATGTACCGCTTCTGATTACAGAATTAGATGATGATAAAATATTAATCAAAAAGCTTGATAGAGATAAAATCGAGAAAAGGCTCAGAGAGGAACTTAAAGATTTAGATATTGATAAAATAGCTTCTGAAGTCAGAACTGAAGTGAATGAAGCGGCTAAAAAGAAATATGCAACAATTCTTGGTTGATGCCAACGTATTGGTAGCCGCTATTAAAAATCCTGAGAAGAAAGCCGGAGCTCTTGACTTAATTTTAGAACTTATATCCAATGAAGAAATCTGCCTGGTAGGAAATGATTTGCTTTTATTAGAATTTGAAAGGTATTCTGAAAAACTTAGATCTAAAACTGCATCCTACTTGATCAAACGGTTAAAAGATAAAATGGTATCAGTATCCGTGGGTGAAGAATACATTAAAAATTGCAGCATGTACTTTTCTAAAACTAATATTGTTGATATTGTCCATGCGGCTACATGCCTTCAGGAAAATTCAATCTTAATAACAAATGACAAGCACTTTGATAAGATATCCAAAAGTGGGATTATAGAAGTCTGGAGTATAAGCAAGGCAATAGAGGCTCTTCTAAGTAAAAGATAAGAATAGGTTTTATAAATGGGCCCGCTGCACTTTGAAGTGCAAGTTCAATTCGCCTTTTTTAGAGACAAGCCGCCCGCTTTCACTTTTGTCCCTGAGGGCATAAAAAGATATTTTTCGAGATAAAATATACAGGTAATGACTACAATATAGTGTATAAAAAGGGGCAAATATAGGAAGAACTACAGAAATAATATTAGGAATCCCTGGAGGGATATTTGGAGTAGATGCCAGTATTGAGCATAATTGCGTGCGACATGTTTGAAGACGAACTCACATACGTACTCTCGAAGGACAGCAAGCTTGAGCAGTTGATACTTGTAGAGAAAAGTGAATGTTTTGGGCTACAGAGAAAGCTAAAATCCCTGGGATGCCTTCCCGCACTGATTCCACTGGACAGAATTCCAGAAATCCTGAAAGGCGAGAAGAGCCAGTCCTTTCCGGCAATCCTGAAACCTTTCTGTGACATTAACTTCATTGAAAAAATCCGCTGTAAACTGGAAAACAGGCATAAAACGAAAGTAACAGTAGTTGCCAACGTGCTTAAGATGGGATTGCATATCGATAATGAACTGTTAAGAGCGGAAGTGTACAGGAATATCAGGGAAATGTCCCGTTTTTCAGACAGGATCCTTATTTTCTATGGCACATGCGGGCATTCGCTTGTAGACATTGAAAAAGATTTTGAAGGTCTCGGATGCCAGCTTTACTTCCTGAAAGATGATAAAGGGGAAATCGTAGAAGACTGCATCAGCGTTGCACTTGGCGGGAACGATGCCTATGCCAGGGCAATGGTTAACAGCGAGGGTGAAGGTACGTTTTACCTTACCCCGATGTGGGCTTCAGGCTGGCAGGAGTTCCCGAAGGAAAAATTCGTAGAGCTCTCAGAAAATGATAAAAAGTATATAAAGAGGTACAGAAGAGTTGCAAAGATCGATACCGGGCTTTCGTATGAGCTGGACTTTGATGAAAATGTCAGGGACTTCGCGCGGTTTTTTAATTTGAAGATAGTGGAACTTCAGGGCAGTAAAAAGATAGCAGAGCAAAGTTACCAGGACGCTAAAAAGTTTCCCTGACAAGAATTAAAGTTTAATTTGTTTTAATATGGGCCCGCTGAGATTCGAACTCAGGATCTCCGCTGTGTGAGAGCGACGTCATAGCCGACTAGACCACGAGCCCTTTGATGCGCAATGATAGCGTGTATCCTTAATAAGATTTTGCATTTAAGGTAAGAAAGTAGTCTGATGAAGTATTCCCGGATTGATTAGATTAAACACCGCAAAGGGCGCAAAGAACGCAAAGCGTAGCAGCACTTCCTTGCGAACTTTGCGCTCTTTGCGGTGGTTTTTCCCAATATGCCTTAAAATGAGCCAAAATAAGATAATCAGCTACAGAGGACGCAGAGAAAAATCACAACTCTCTGCGCTCTCTGTGGCATCCGTGCACTCTGTGGTTATATACTAAAACAAACCGCAGATGAACTATAGTTCTGCGCCCATCTGTTTTAATCCTGATGCTTTAATCCGTATCAGGCGGGAGCAGCAGCCACCTGGCTTATATAATCGCTGGCTGACATCTGAGGCTGGGCAAAGAGCTTATCCGTAGCCCTGAATTTCTCAGGTGAGCCATAGGCGCTGTAGGCGTCCCTGAGCCGGCTAAGATGCTCCTCGTCTTCTTTCAGCGCGTATTCATGTGCAGCCCTTGCGCTGTCGTTCTTCGCGAACTGCATTCCCTGGCGGTGGGTTTTTATTTCCATCAGTTCGTTGGTCATGGCATACTCTAAATGGCTGGTCGTAGGGTCCATCAGCGATTCGAGCATTGTGATATGTATGTTCTCGACCGCAGTTCCCATATTTAGAAGCCTTCGCACGTCGGGAGGGTATCATCTTCCTGTACATCTGGTACTCGTTCCGCAGTTGCATCTCGTTTGCCAGAATTGTATGTGCGTTCACGAAGCTTGTCACATCCACCATATCTTTATTCAGCGGCTGTTTATAGATAGCACTCATCGGGATGAACTGTTTCTCTATAGGTCTCCCTTCCCTGATCTGCAGCGTACCTTTTGTGATCTCTTCTGGTTTTGCTTTTATCTTGACAGCAGAGCCTGCTCCCAGGGTGACCATTATAATCTCAAAAACATTTCCTTTTGATCCCGCCCTTGATGCACTATCTGAGAGCATTTTCATGTGAGTGAGATGATCCAAAAGTATGTAATTAAAAGTACTTTTCAGGGTCTTGTTCGTCTCAAGCTGGGCAGCCTCAGAGAGACCCTGAATAGCTGTCATCTGAAGCGTTATGCTTGATTCCATAGGTGTCATGTTGGGATCCGCTACCGAACCTATTTTTGAAAGATGCTCCTCCTCCTGGAAGGCAATCTTTCCGTATAATTTTTGGATATCCTTATCCGGTGTCAGG
The DNA here is from genome assembly GCA_026552855.1 of Candidatus Methanoperedens sp. GTDB lineage: Archaea > Halobacteriota > Methanosarcinia > Methanosarcinales > Methanoperedenaceae > Methanoperedens. Next base: position 27,103 of record JAPMTX010000176.1, read on the forward strand.
GCTAAGGATTTATAATAGTTCTCCCACTGGAACTGTTCGACCGCATAGCCTGAACTCAGTTCAACCAGCTCCATAGTACTTGCCTCATCCTTATCTATAGGTTTTAGCGTCCAGCCGTTAATCTCTTCCTGGATTTCGCTGAGATTTTCCATTTCGTTAAACAGTTTCATCATAATACCACTCCGATTTAAAGGTATGATATTATCTTGACATTGTCACATTAACCATTCAAATATATTTAAATATTCTTAACCCCCATATAAATTTGAGGGGATATATATTAAGAAGTTTGTCAGACTGTTGAGAGTGGATATAAGGC
>JAPMTX010000197.1 GCA_026552855.1 Candidatus Methanoperedens sp.
TCCTTAAATTCGCTATATCTGGCTATAATTTCTTCCAATTCCTTCTCCAACAAGTCTTTCATTTCCATTCTCTCAGCCATAGAAGGTTCTCTATCCAGAAAATCTCTCAATTTTTTGAAACAGGAATGGATATCTTCAGAAAATCTCTTTCCATTTTCTGACACTTCGATGAAAGCATCAATTTGACGTAAGAGATGTGCCCAGCATCTTTGAAGCTTCATCCAGCTATAAGCCTTCCATCCATCGGCACTATTCGCTCCTTCGGGTTCTTTGCCGAGAATTTCTTCAAGGACATTCTTGCCTCTTGATTTTCGAACGACGACGAGCAATTCATTGGTATCTGTCCGGAAAATCCATAGCCAAAATTGTATTCCCATGACCTTGATTCCGGTTTCGTCGATATATCTCCATTTTGCACTACGTATCTTCTGAATCTTGTCTTCATAATTATTTTTGCAGGCACTGCCTACCCTTAATAATATATCGTGAATTCCCTTTGGGCTGATGTCAAATTCATTGTACTTCAGCACAAAATCCTGTATTTTCCTGATTACACCTCTCAAATGGAATTTGAGCATCACGATATATACCAGAAGAAATATTCCGAAGGTTCCATTATTCGGACAATCTGGATCCTTTGAAATGGATTGATGTCCACAATCATTGCATTTGACCCACCAACGATTATATTGTGTTGTTCTAATCTTTTGAGGTGGAGGAATGTCTTCAATTACTGAAGTTTCACATTTATCCAGCTTTTCAACATTCATGCTGCCGCACTTTTCACAATGATCTGAAATTACCTCTTTCGTATCATCGGGTTCTTTTGTTGGTCTGGTTGCTCCTTTGTGTCCATTTGGAGCACCACGTTTTTTTGGAGAAGGGATATTTTCAGTTGGAGTCTTGTCAGCTTTTTCTATTTTCCTTGCTGATGGTGGTGTATTCGGATTCTGATAATAAAGCAACTTCTTTTTCAGGTCTTCTACCTCTTTTTCAAGTAGTTCTGTCTTATTTTTTAACTCTTGGTTTTCGATCTCAAGGTCTAAACTTCGTTGTAAGCTGGCTTCTTTTTCAGCAGTAAGTTGAATTACGCTTTCTTCAAGTTGCCTGATATAATCTTGAGGAGTCAATCTTCACACACCACAACATAAACAGTTTTGTCAAGGTACTCTTTAGGACAATCTATCTTTGCCCCCGTTCCAAATTTGGTGACCGTTTTTTGAAAGAACCCAATTACTCCCTCTGTAAGAACAAGTTTTCCCTTTTCAATTTCAATTCTTCTCATCAATTATCTTAATATATATATTAATATATATAAAGTTTTCGGTCAAAATATGTTCAGATGGAGAATATGGAAGAAAATCGACCTTTACAGGGGGTTAGCTAAACAAATACCTTTATT
>JAPMTX010000135.1 GCA_026552855.1 Candidatus Methanoperedens sp.
TTTCTTGTATTGGAAAGGTTTTTCATGCTATGTTAAATTCAAAATCATTTGATACTTCGTTTTATAGCATCCTTATATTATGGTGAGCTTAAAATGATTCTCTTAACCGAACACCCATGCATCAGACTCACAAGGAAAATAGTTATGCTGGATAATAAAGCACCACTCATTCTCATGACTTTAGAGATAACTTTTTGTATTTATACCTTATGTTTCCTTTTTATTTCCTCAAGCACCAACGGGTCCCATTGTGCTTTTACCCATTTGCTGCCTCCCAGATTATCTATCGTTATTGAATCGATATCCGCACCTCTGAAGTCAGTCTCATTATCAAAATCAGCGCCCTTGAGATTCACCTGGCGCAAATTTGCTCCTCTCAGTACAGCCCCTTTTAAATTGGCACTCATAAGCCCGGCATTATAAAGATCGGCACCTGATAAATCAGCTTTAGATAAATCTGCACGATATAATTCAGCATCTTTTAAATCAGCGTTTTTTAATTTTGCTTTTTCCAGATTTGCATACCATAATGTTGAATTATTTAATTTTGCATTATTAAGAATTGCATTTTCTAAATGTGCACTATTCAATTTGGCACGGGTCAATTTAGCATTTTCTAAATTAGCCTCACTAAGGTCAGCCCCATCTAAATTTATAGAGCTCAGATTTAACCCTTTCAAATCTACCTTATGCAGACTTTTCCCAGCTAAACTTTCTCTATTTTTTATTGATTTATCAAGTTCATCTGTTAGCCCGATATATTGCTTGATACCTTCTTTCTTCTTCTCTGAAGTTGGGATTTCTTGCGGTTTAATGGATTTCTGGACAGCGTTTATCTCATTTGTAAGCTCATTAATTGCAGCTTTTATCCTGTTTGTATCCTCTTCTTTCAAAACCTTTTTTATCTCTTCTATTGATCTTTCGATATTCTTTTTATGATCTGGAGATGTATCGTTAAGTTCTTTTAGAGTATCTTCAGCCTCATGTATCAGTGAATCGGCATTATTCTGGAGATTGATAAGTTCCTTTTCTTCAACCTTTTCACTTGTGACATGACCCAGAGAAATAACCTGCTGAATTAGACCATCTAACTTCCATTCCGGGATTTCTTCTGATTCCAATTTATCTTCTTGCTCATTGATATATTCGTGAAATTGCGTCAAGAGGTTACTCAAAGATTTATCATTCAAAAAATCATCAATTTGTTTGGTTTTTTCAGGCAGTTCCATGAACTTGTATATGTTCAGTTCATCATTTTCTGTCTTAGCAATGAATTCACCTTTATTAACGTCGTCAATTTTTAGATTTGCCCTGGTTTTCATTTCGTTGAGTCCAAACGAAAGATAATTTTTTTCAGCAGATACTCTTATGGCCGTGTTGTTGTCAGTTTTTTCAATTTTTTCTTTTTTTACCCAGTCAATACTATAATTCTGCTTTAAAAAGTTCATGAATCTATCGCTATCGTTTTCGGGAATTTTATCCCAGCAAAACAAATGCTCGTTGGAACTAAAGTATTTGGATAATTTCTCCCGGAAAAGCACTTGCCTCAAAATCAATGGGTCTCTTAATACTGCATCTCTGAGTTCAGGATGATTAAGACATATAATATTCCAGATTATCATTAAGCTATCATTGATTATTCGTTCTGCCTCTGATAGATCTTCCTGAAGATTCATTGCCTTGGCAATATTGCGCTGAAGCTCTATAATATTGAAAAAACGTTTTATTTTCCGCGGGTTATTTTCTATCCCTTCTATTATCAGTTTCAGATATTGACCGTAAAATTCTAAATCCAAATCTCGCATATTGCGGATAAACTTCTTCATATCAGTTTTTTCAATAGGCGGGAGCTGAAAGCTTAACTGAATGATCTTCTCCAGATAATTTTCTCCGGTGATAAGAACATTTTCATTGGTCTTTCCTTCATCACCTTTTCCTATGAATTGTTCCCTGTACTTCTTATTTATTATATATGAAATCACACGTCTATCTATTCCCAGAACAAAAATACAGCCCTCCACATCTAGAAAGAGCTTAATTGCATCAAGGACTTCCAGGGCTTTCTCAGGAAGGGAGCGGTCAAGATCATCAATAAAGATGATGACCCTTCTATTAACATAATATTTTTTAATAATTTCCGCAAATTTATTATGGAACTCTTCCATGAATTGAATTTTTTTAATGTTTATGGTCTTTTTCTCTCGCTGTACCGATTCTAAAATATCTTTGATAGCTTCTTCATTTGCGCCTTTCTCTATCAAATCAGTAAGATTACTTCCTATTACTGGCACAAGTGAAAGACTGATCTTAAGTGCCCCTTTTGATGCTCTTCCGAGGTCAAAGTTTAAATCGCCAAGTTCCTCACGATTGACTTCGTGGTAAAGGCTTGCCTGGAGATCTGTAAGTTCTTTATCCAGTTCTTTCTCATTTTTGCCTTTAGGGTATATGCTCAACTTACCATTTTCCGTTTCCACAATATATTTGTCAATACTACCGCCACTGATCTGCAGGTCTCTGGTTTTTTCATTGTTAAGTCTTAGTGAAAGAAAATTTTTTCCGATAGTTACTTTTATGGCATTATCGTTATCAATTTTCTCAATTTTTGCCGTTTTTACCCAACCAATCCCAAATTTCTCTGTCAGAGAAAGAAAATCTTTTCTAGTAGTTACTCTTATGGCCTTATTGCCATCGATTTTCTCAATTTTTTCTTTTTTTACCCAGTCAATATTACAATTCTGCTTTAGAAAGTCTATGAGTATTGCGCTATCGTTTCCGGGAATCTCATCCCAGCTAAACAAATGCCCTTTAGGTTTCAATTCTTCCAGAACTCGCATTAGCAGAGCGCGTCGAATCGAGTCTTCTTTATCAAACTTCCATGCGTTAAACCAGATAGTCTGGGCAGGGCAATCGTTTTTGTTTTCTTGAATCTTTTTCTCTATAGTCCTCATGAGGCTGGTTTTTCCGCTTCCCCAGTCACCAACTATACCTATAACAAGTGGTGTGCCAGTTTTCTTACTCTGGATAATTCCTGCTATAGCATTTGCATAAGCATCAAAATTGAAAAATTTTGCCTCTGATTCAGGGTAATCATCAAAAATCGTTGCCTCTGATACCGGGTTACCACCAGGAGGCGCCTGTATGTTTTTCATCTCAATCCTCCTCCGATTGTCCAAATTTACGGTATAGAAAACTATTTCTTTTGTTAAAAGCCTTTCTACATTACATCTTACGTCCCTGAATTATTCGATGGCGACATCTTTACCAGACTGTCAAATAATTTATAAATCCTTCCCTTCACCTCAATCTCAGCATCCTTCGGTACGAACCCCGGCTTTTCAGCCCTGAAGGTATGATTGCCTCTTCTTACCGAGACCTCCACTTTCCCATCACGGTCGCTCTCATACCTTCTTGCATCCACGTAAACGCTGGCATTCGCTACAGGCGCGCCCTCACTGTCCCTGACCGTTACAATGCTGCTGCCCTCATAAACTCCCGAAAGGTCAAGCGTGAGATTTTTTCTTACGATATCCGGTTCTACGGTTATCTGCTTCTGCTCTTTGCCTTTCAGGTCAAAGCTGACATAAAGCCTGCACTCCTCTGCTCTTATCTCCTGCCTCGGTATCCGCCCGTTCACGGCAGAGTACGGGCAGGAATCGTTCAGGAGCGGCATCGTAAGCCTGTATGTGATACCTTTTACCTCTTCGGCATTGTAGCTTGAGGCGTTCATGACCATATAATCAATGCCGCCTGTCGCTTTTATAGAAATGTTGTCAAGACGCCTGAAATGGGCAGCAACCGCTTCAGGGGTTGTAAAGCTCATCTCTCTCTTCCTGGCGTAATCTACCAGCTCCATCGCTCTGTTTGTGTACTCAGGATTGCCAATATCGTTAGTGTTCCACCAGAGCACAGCCACGCCTCCGTCATCGATCACCGAATCAAGGGTCTCTCTCCACTGGTAGAACACGTTATCCACATCGAATTCGGGTCTCAGGAGCAGGCTGCTCGGAGAGGTGACAGGAATGAACACTATCCCTGTCCTTTCGCCCTGGTAATAGGCAAGCTTCGGGTGCCTCACCCCTTCCCTGAAGAACTCCATATACGGCGATGCGACACTGGGCGACTGGGCGAACAGGATATTATTATCAGACATCGCCTTTATTGTATCAAGGTTGTACCTGAACGACTTGAACGACACGCCGCTGGCTCCGAGCGCTTTTAACCTCCTCAGTTCTTCTCTCTGGCTGCTCTGGCTTTTGTATGTATCCTTCTGTTTATCCTTCTGGTAAAGGCTTGCATAACCCACCGGCTTTACCCCTTCCTGGACCCTGTCTGTATTCTCCGGGGTGATTACCTCATTGTATGTCACTTTCTTTTTCTGGAACTGAACATATGCGTTCGATGAGTACTGCGCAGTATCGCTGTCCTCAGAGGAATAATAACCTGTCAGGATGACCGGTACTTTAGCCTCGGGATACAGGTACGGCGTAATAGAGGTATAGCGTTCTGCATTGCTCTTTGCTGTAGCCATGTCACCGACCGAGATGTACTGCACCAGGTCTGCCGAATCCGCGGGTGTGAGGGTAGAACTTGAACCCATGGAGATGGAGCCGTACTCGTAGATGGTCGAGCCCTTATAGGATATCCTGGTAGGATAGGGTTTCATGTCGCTGTACCTGATGTATATGCCTGTATCGTCCTCGTTAAAATATATCTCGTTGAATTTCTTATCCTTCAGGATCACGGTATCCTGCGAAGGGTAGATTATTTTCTCCCGCGAACTCTCTCCTCCAAGCTCGATCTGGTTGAACTCGAACTCCCTTACAGGGGCAAAGATGGAGGTTGTAAGCGCAAGGTTCATCTCAAGGTCGCTGCTGGATCTCACCCAGTCGTTCGCAACCGTTATCTCTCTCTGTATGGTCTTTTCATAGAAAATATACCTGACAATCAGGGTTGCCCAGTTCTCTGTATTGTTCTCATCCTTCACGACCGCCCTGTATAATATCTCGTTACCTTCTACCGATATAGAAGGATAGTACAGATCGTTCAGGTTGTAATCCACCTGTCTATCCATGTACGCGCCCCTCCATGAGATCTTTATGTTATCAAAAAATCCGCCATCTCCCAGCAGGTTCTTTGTCCTTGTTCCGATGTAACTTATCATGGGCGATGACTGGCTGAGCTTTACCTTATAGAATTCGTTCTCGATAACGTAGACCGAGCCCATCTCCCGTATTTCAGGCGCATTATCCTCAAACCTGAGCCCCGCTCCCTCAGGGCTTGCGCTTACCGTGTTCGCAGGAGGAGCCACGTACCTGTAGATACTGAAATTATTATTGGAGGAATATATCTTATCCAGTTGTTTGTTCGAATCTATGCTCAGCGGTTTCCTGATATCACTGAACCCGCCGAGCGTTCTCTCGGATGAGATGATGTATTTGATATTGAACGAGTAGAGGTCTTTCGTATACTCCTCAGCCCCTTGCGAGAAATAGGTGTTCTCAAGGTCTTTTATGTACCTTTTCATCTCAGCACCTGAAGGGATGCTCGGCGTGAGCTTGTCCGCGTATATGTTTATCCTCTCCCTGTATGCGAATTCAGGCGCACCTTCCGCTGGATTGCCGACCGTGCTGAGCCATCTCAGGTTCTCCTTCTCGTTCTCAGTACCGCTGATGATGGGCTGGTAGTAGAGATTACCTATTATCGGGGCTGCAATGAGAGTGAGCAGAAGTAATAAAAAGACAGCAGAGGTAGCTATTCGTTTAACTTTATCCTCCTGATACCTTTTAAACGCCGGGAGAATATAGTAAAATCCAGCTGCTGAGCTGATGGGGATTATAAGGAACATGTAGTACAGCTCTCTTAATGAGCCCGTACCTTCACCGGATTGCAGTGCGCCGGGGAAAAAAGATGTCAGGGCAAGAGATAAAGCAATGCACTTGCCCCTGTAATCAAGTTTCAGTATCCCGATAGCGGAGAGCAGAGTATGCGCAGGACCCAGCCAGAAGGGTGAAGTTGCAATGCTGTGGGATACATTCCTGATATTCCCTACTACGGGCAGGGCTGCATGGTTCAGATAGTCCTGTGCTCCTACTTTTGATCTGATGAATATAGAGAATTTTGCCGCGGCAAAGATCAGCGAGGACCAGAATATCACATAGGTAATGTTGTTCCCGACAAATATCCTTTCGTAGAAGATATTCCCCATCTCTCTGATCGATTCCACTCCGAGCCTAGAAGCGATGGATTCGCTGATAGATATTACAAGCTTTCCCTTGTCTATGTACTGGGGCTGGACATAGGGAAAAATCTGCATTGCAGCGACGTAAAGAATAAGCATGCCCACAATGACAACATATACCCCGGTATCGAATTTTTTCCAGAACAGAGCCAGCAGGATAAAATAAGCTATAGAGAAGAACAGCAAAAATATGAATGTCCCGGTATGCGTGAAAACCAGGGAGAATACGAGCATTGCCATAATAAGGACCTTGCCTGGCTCATGCTTTGTTAAGAACATGTATATGATCGGGACGAGGAGCACTGAAATAAACCTGCCAGTGGCATACTGCAGCATGTTCATGACCATGAGCGGCATGGAAACAAGGAATATCGCAGCCACGATAGCCTGGTTCTCTGACTGGAGCAGGTAGCGGGCGTATATGTAATAAAAAAAGACGAGTACCAGGGACAGGATGAGCGGCAAAAGGTATGCAAGCTCCTGGATACCTATACCTGTGACCTTCATGACTATGGAGCCGAAAAACCACAGACCAAAGGGATAATCGTACAGCAGGTACTCCTCCTTGAACGATTTTTCGTAAAACCCGAACAGCGAATTTGAATCCGCCATTCTTACTGTGTTGTACATGTGCGTATAGACATCCGTGCCCGACGGGGAAAGTAATACCAGTGTGGGGAGCACGTATGCAAGGAATATGATGGAGAGAAGGAAATATACCAGGTATAAAGTCTCCCTATCCCATCCCGGACCTGTAAAAGGCAAAGCGCGGACGTATCTGTTAAACCTGCTGATTAATTCGTCTCTAACTCCCACAACCGTATATACCGACTATGTGGATTTAAACTTTTTCAGAGTAAAGAATTAGGTTTATTTTCAAAAAAATATTTTCAAATGAAGAAAAAAACAAATTGGATACATATTAACTGTTAAAAACCAGAAATAACAGAAATTTACCGATAAATTTATAAATAAGTCGGTTATTTGGTTTAGTACGATACCGATGATAAAAAAAATGCTGACGTTATTGCTTTTAGCAGTGCGCTGGTGCTCTTCATCAGCACCCTTATCATTGATTCAGAGGCAGATCTCTACTGTCTATTATTTCGGAACGGCTGTGCCTCCTAAAGTAATCCCCTGGTATAACAGCAGGATTAATGGTAACATCCAGCTTCTAATAATCAACAACGGGGGAACTGTAGCATACGCCGTGAGAGAGACAGTAAGCTGCCTGAACTGGCTTATGGATGACATGATGCAGGGCAGCAGGTATTATCCAGTGCCGGGCAGCAGGTATGACCTTCCCGTGGCTTTTCGGGGAACGTCTGGCAGCCAAAAACTACTTTTCAGTGCCGTGAACTCTGACAGCAAAGCGAGCGGCTGCCCTGTCGGTTTTATATAATAGCAATGAAATTATTTCTTGCATTTGTAAACTTTTGGCTTGGTAATATTAATATAATTATTTGATATTGTAATTCTAATATAAATAGAAAAGTATATATAATCCAAATTCATATGCTTTAAAAAATGGAACGTGGTCGTAATGATTATGATGAGAAAAACAGAAAGACAACGACGAATGATATTAGGACGGTTGAGGTATACGGTAAAAACACTTAGCTTTAAACCACTGCTGGCAGGGCTGCTGCTTATATTTCTTTCAGCGCCCGTCATGGCTTCGGCTGAAAGCTGGAAATTAAGTTTTGATATAAAAGCCGAATGGGATTCCAATCTTGAGCGCCTTGATATATACGTTGACAATACAAAGGTCACTCAGATAGATTCAAGCAATTTTGCGGCTGATAAGTATTACGATAATGCCCCTGTATCGCCTGCGCATATGGAAATTGACCTGAGCAGCTACGCCTCTTTGAATTCACGGGTGAAACTTCGGCTTTACATGAAAGGTTCAGAGGAATACGGCAGATGGGTCCTGCTTGATAAGGTTTCTATACTTCACAACGGGAAATCTGTCAGGTACACTGACTGGACCATGAACAAATATCCATCTGATACAGGCATAACAATGAAACAGATATACGGGGATGAGCAGAGGCTCATGTTCTCGCGCAGCCCGTCTATAGACGGACCGACTAAGAGCGGGGACTACGCTGAGTTCGTCTCTGCGCCTTTAGCTGATTCAGCCGAGCTTGAGATCGAGCCTTCTGATATTTCATTCACACCTGAGACGCCCATCAGCTCAGTGCCGGGTAATGTTAATATTAATGCCAGGGTCAGGAACACAGGCAGCCTTGATACCGGGAATACTGTCAGGATGGAACTCTGGATCAATGACGCAAAACAGGGTGAAACATCCTCTTTCTCAGTGCCTGGCGGCGGGTCAGCAACAAAACAGTTCTCATATAATTATGCAGGCAACCTTGACAGGGTGGAGGTCAGGGTGGTTTCAGCGGACGATGCAAGAACCTACAACAACAGGGCAGTCCGCTATCTCACGCCTGCGAAACCCTATCTTCTCTTTAAGAACTTCGCCGACACCCCGATATACAAGTATGCGAACAGCGAGCCGTATAAGACCTGGAGGCTCCAGATAAAAGATTATGCGGATACGTACAAGAGCAATCCGGGTACTGTGGGCTACATGATCAAATACCTGGCTGCAGCTTACCTGATTACAGGCGATGCGTCGTATGCCGATGCAGCAGCCGGCGCCCTGCTCAATATAAAACCGCCGTCGTCGCCGAGTTTTGCGGCGCACCCTTATCTTGATTATGAGAACGATATGCCGGACTACATAGAATCATTCGATCTCATAAGGGAATACCTTTTCAAGAACAGGAATTCGGATTACTATGCAATCCAGGAGAAGCTTGCAGCCATGGCTTCAGACGTGAAATGGAGGACTTTCAATTATTATTTCTATGATTTCACCGAGGTCTTCCCCAGAGATGCGATGCTCGGAGATACGAACAACCACCCTATCTCAGAGAATTCTGTGCTCATTTCCATAGCTTCAGGTCTTCTGGATTATCACGGCAGTAAAATGGACAATCTGGACGCTGCCGGCTCTGCAAAGATAGCTGCCAGGAACCTGTTTGAGGAATCGTACCTCGGCGCCCCTATCCCGGTCGCAAGGCTTGTGAATGGAAAGGGCGGGTACGGCATGCAGGGAGGGTACAGGTTCCAGTATGCAGATTTTCTGGCAAAAGCGATGGTCGTCTATAACTCGGCGTACGGGATAAACCCTGTAAAAGCCTATCCTCTTGCGCACGATGTGCTTGATATGCCGATATGGCATATGCTCCCTGCCGGGTGCGAGCCCCCGGGGAAAGGGCAGTCCTCAGGCTCGACCTCCTGGGGTGAAGAGTACATCCTGGCAGGTCTGTTCGAGGGAAAGGACAGGGCAAACTACCAGTGGTATATCGAGAACGTGCTCAAAAAACCCTACTGCTCGCCCGCAACCTCTCCCGATATAGTGGATAAGGGGCTGCTGTACGATTCCAGCTACAATCCTCCTGCAAAGCCCTCTTTTAGCCCGGGGGATTCTTATATCTCGGAAGATAGCGCGATGGCAATCCTGAGGAAAGGGTATACGCCAGACTCCACGTACCTGCGGCTGATGGGGCACCGGGATTCTGTCTCAGGTCACGCTGAGACCTCGCACAGCTACCAGGGCTCATACACCATGTGGTACAAGAACGCATACCTGATAGCAGACCGCGGCGATGAGAGAGGATTTACTGTTCCCCTACCTGAGTACGGGGGATTCGGTCATTCCTCCTTTATCTTTAACGACAGGCTTACACTGAGCACTCTCCAGCAGTTCGGCGAACAGAAAAATCCCGCAATACTGGACGGGTTTATCTCGTCGCCCGATATAGACGCTACGCGCATTAACACTGCAATAACGGACCTGAGGGACGTATACTCTGAGAAAGAGAGCAGTATGCCAGGCATCAACTGGGACAGGGATGTCCTGTTCCCGTCAGGGGAATACTACATAATCGCAGACCATCTTACATCTGCTTCTCCCTATGATTTCGACATGACCGTGCATTACGGCGGCACCGAGGCTGACACATCCTCAGCTAAGTACGGCGGGGAATACAGCACTGCGGGTTATCCTGTCTCAGGAAATCTGCTCATCGACGGGCAGAAGGTGGACTGGTGGAGCAATTATGACAAGACTGACCAGCCTGTTGCCAGGAACACGAACAATATCAGGTGGACGACGAAAACCCTTACAGGAAGCCAGCTAAGCGGAAGCATTCCGCTCCAGCAGCACGATGTTGAGGTGATAACGTACATAGCGCCCCTCACCAGGATAACGAACTACAAAGGACAGCAGCAGTTCGGCATCTATAACAAGGTAGGCGGTCTAATGTGGCATCCCTACATCCGCTCAAGGCAGTCAGGGACTGATGTGAAATATCTTACAGTTCAGTATCCCAGGGATGTAACTGCAGGTGAAGCTGTGCCGTCAATACAGCAGATCACAGTCAGCGGCGGGAGCGGCAGTGAGTACGCAGTAAAACTTACCCGCGGCACGGTCAAGGACCTTGCAAGCATAAGCGACGGAGAAGTGATAACTGCCGACAGTATGAAGACTGATGCAAAGGTCGCGTTCTCGCGCTTTGACGGCTCACTGAGATACTTCATGATGAAGGACGGCTCTGCGTTCTCCTATGACGGTTCTGATAAGGTGCAGCTAACAAAGAGCGCCTCTTACTTTGCTGCGGACTACGACAGCACAGGAGTTATCAGATTCAAGATCAAAGGTCACGGGAGCGAAAGCATAACGCTCAAAGGAATGGCGGAGAGCAATTATTACGTCAGGCGTGACGGTTCGCCGTATTCCAATGTTGTTAAGAAGGGAACAGACCTGGTAATAACAACGGATTTAAGCGACCATGATTTCGAGGTGAGCACATCGCAGAGCCCGGCGCCGACAGCCACGCTGACCCCCCCACCAGCTCCCACACCAATTCCTACACCAGCTCCCACATCAACACCAGTACCAACACCTGCTCCTACATCAACACCGGTTCCAACACCTGCTCCGACCCCCGCCCCCTCGGACAGGATATATTATTTCGATGTGGAATCAGGGCAGGATGGATGGCAGACCACAGGTCTCTGGCACGTTACAGGCAACAGGTACAGCAGTTCAAGCCACAGCTTCTGGTACGGCGATGAGAACTCAAAGACCTATAAGACGGACAGGGACAACTCAGGAACCCTTGTATCTCCTCAGATAAACCTGCAGGGGGATCATCCTGTTCTGTATTTCAGGAGCTGGTACCAGACAGAGCCGAGCAAAGCCTATGACAGGAAGGTCGTGCAGATATCAGTTAACAACGGCGCATGGACTGACCTGAAGATGATAACAGACACACCGCAGGCATGGAACCAGGAAGCTATAGACCTCTCAGACTATGCAGGGAGCAGCGTGCGCCTGCGGTTCCTGTTCGATACCCTGGACGGCAACATGAACAACTACGAGGGCTGGTATGTGGATGATATAGAGATAAGGTCTACTGCAGCCCCGGCGCCTACGCCTTCAGGCAGCATCTATAACTATAATGCAGAATCAGGATTGAACGGGTGGCTGACTGAAGGCATGTGGCATATCACTGGTAACAGGTATCATAGCTACAGCCACAGCTTCTGGTATGGCGACGAGAACACGAAGACCTACAAGACGGACAGGGACAACTCAGGAAGCCTTGTATCTCCTGTGATCAACCTGCAGGGAAGTTCACCTGTTCTATCTTTCTGGAGCTGGTACCAGACAGAGCCGAGCAAAGCCTATGACAGGAAGATCGTGCAGATATCAGTTAACAATGGCGCATGGACTGACCTGAAGATGATAACAGACACACCGCAGGCATGGAACCAGGAAGCCATAGACCTCTCAGGCTATGCGGGCAGCAGTGTACGGCTGCGGTTCCTGTTCGATACCCTGGACGGCAACATGAACGAATACGAGGGCTGGTATATAGACGACATAGAGGTGGCTCAAAAATAGTATAATTTTTTAATTCCGGGTATTATGCACAAATAACTTGTGCATAACTTTTTTTATTTATTTTACCATATATCTGAAGATGGGAAGCTTCATTATAAATGCGATATAACAACAATAGGTAAAAAATAAGTAGATTAGAAGATAGTCCGGGGGAGAGGGACATAGATAAAAGAACTCTGGTTCAGATTAAGGGAGACATATCCGACAGATTCCTTGAGTGGCTGCTGCATGACTCGTCAGAAATGGAGAGGGCAATAGCTATCTCCATACTTGCAGGAGTGATAATAACATCTGTACTTATCATAGAGAAAAAAGATGAGAGTTTCTCCTCCCTGTACATATACCCCGAATCTTATACGAATTTCCCGGCAAACGATACCGTATCTTTCATGTACGGTGTCAGGTCGCACGAGAGAGAGAGAACCGGCTATGGGCTTGAGATATATGTGGATAACCGGCTTGTTGATAAAAAAAACTTTGAGATAGAACCCGGAGAAAAACACGAGGAGAATGAGACTCTTCAAACAAGGGGTATTAAGCTCCCTGTCGAGGTCGTTCTTGTGCTGGTATCACCTTCCCAGAGATACTCTGCCCGTTACTGGCTGAAAAACCCGCATGAGATACCTCCTGCACCTGTAAAAACACCTGCCTCTGAGATTACTCCTGAGGCAGGGATTTCCATGACCCCTGAAGGTGCAACCTCTGTTATCCCTGAATCAACAGTTTCTGCTACTCCTGAGGCGATAGTATCGATTACCCCGGAATCAACATCTTCGCCCGCCCCCGCAGCTACCCGGGGTTCAGCCCCAACTGCCGTCCCGGTACTGATAGATACAAGGAGAGGATTCAATCCGAAAGAAATCTCTATAAATGCAGGGGATTCGGTGCGGTGGGTAAATCACGATGCGCTCAGCAGGGAGTTCACGCTTGTAAGCAGCGAGGGGCTTTTTTCGAGGTTCATTACGGAAGATAAGAGGTTTGAATATATGTTCAATGCCACGGGTACGTACAGTTTCTACCTGAAGGAGTATCCGGACGTAAAAGGTGTAGTCAACGTGAAGTGAGATAATGTTGCTCATGGCGGAATCTCATGGTAACTTTTCAATTTTGAATAAATTTATTCATTTTTGAATTTATAAATGTTTGTTTTGAACATTGACAACTGAAGTTACATTCAGCCTTCTAAAGTCGGGGGAGAATAGCCGTACCAGGTTCCTTCCTGCTCAAGGTAATATAGCGCATCCTCAAGCGTCTTCTTGTGACCCTCTTCGAAATGGACAAGTCTTGTGAACAGGCTCTTGGTTGATATAACTTCAGTCTCCTGCGCTCCTCTGGTGTACAACTCGATGGATCTCTCCTCTGTCCTTATGCCGAGCTTCAGAACATCCTTTGTCTCTGATATGTCCATGGGCTGGAGCTGTTCAGGGAAAATGCGCCTGGCTTTTTCTCTGTTCTCCTCGTCCAGCACTTCAATATCAATGGGTTTCTTTGAGATGTTCCTGTATTCCTTCTCAAGCAGTTCCTGGTGTTCCTTTTCGTACCTGGCAAGCCCCCTGAACATTGCCTTCGGTTCCTCTTCCTCGACTATGTCGCTGAAAATCGAATAATATTCCCTTCCGTAAATCTCGATCGATATGGCTTCTTTTAAGATGTCAGGAAGCATATTGTTTTGATCTGCCGTATTATTCACCCTGTAAAAAATGATTCCAATCGGTAATAAAGATTGGTATGATGCAATGATTTTTACGAGAGGAAACCCATTTATACTAATACTGACAGGTGCTATCATGGTCGACCACCCAAAAGTCAAGGATTACATGACAACCGAAGTGAACACGGTCTCTCCCGACGATAAGGTCAAGGATGTCATACGGCTGATACGGCGGACAGGGCACGACGGTTTTCCCGTAGTGCGGGACAGCAGGGTAATAGGCTACATATCTGCGGCTGATATGCTTGAGAAAGACCTTGATGAGAAAGTCGGAAGCATCATGAGCAGGGACGTGCTGGTAGCTGATACCGAGATGGACATGAGCGATGTGGCGCGCGTGATATTCAGGTACGGCAAATCCAAATTACCTGTCGTGGATTCAAACGAGCACCTGCGCGGCATCATTACGAATACAGATGTCATACGCTCGCACATAGAGAAAACAAGCCCCCAGAAGGTCTGGACGCTCAAGAAGACGCTTGAGACGATACATAATATTCACGTGGACGTTGTGCGCGAGCCTGTCAATATAGAAGAACTCATACCCACGCAGCCAAAGGTCTATGCAGATGAACTTGACGGCAGGATATATGAGCTGAAAAAAGGTCTGGCTGAGCCCATAGTGGTAATAAAAAAACCCAACAAGCTTATACTCGTGGACGGTCACCACAGGGTCATAGCAGCAAAGAAGCTCGGGATAAAAAGCATGGATGCCTATGTCATCCTGCTCGGCGACGAGGTAAACCTCGGCATGGAAAAAACAGCAGCATCAGCGGGTCTGCACACGCTCACGGATATCAAGATACTTGACTATGCCAAGCACCCCCTCATTGAGATAACAAAAAGGCTGAAGAAGAACGATGAGAACGGTCTGACAGATGTTCCCCAGTAAGGCCCGCTAAGACCCCGCATTTAAATGCGGGGACTATCAGCTTCGATGACACTATTCCTAATAAACAGCAAGTTTATCCAGGATATCTGTTTTCGAGATAAGCCCCACGATCTCTCCATTTGACCTGACAAGAAGTCTTCCCACTTTCTCTTTACTGAAGACTTTCACTACTTCGTAAAGAGGCAGTTCGCTGTCGACGGATATGATCTTTTTTGTCATTATATCCTTTATCTTAAGACTTGTCTTGCCGTCAGCAAGCGTCTTACCTATGTCGGTGAGGGTCACTATGCCCACTATGGCGTTCTTATCCCTGACAGGCGCGCCGTGTATCCTGTTCTCCACAAGGACCCTTGAAGCTTCCTGTATCGTTGCAGTGGCTGGTATGGTTATGGGCTGTTTTTTGATGTAGTACTTGACAGCTTTTTTAGGCAGGGATATCATTTCCTGTATAACGAATAGTATCGAATTCTGGATATCATCCCTTCCGATCACTTCGCCGCGCATTATAAGCTTGTTAACCGGTGTAGGTCCTATTGTGATGGTGTCACCAATATCGAATTTCTTTATATCACCTATAACGTGCACTGTAGCGTTGCACAGGTCGGGGTGCCTTACGGTGGTAAAACTGATCTCAGCCGCGGTCGCGTTCGGGATCACTTCATCATTGCGCTTTACCGTCACAGGGATCTCTTTTTCCATCTCAAGCAGGCAGAGAGCGCGATAGGTCTCGCCTGTAGCTTTATATCCACCCTTCGGTCCGGGAACACCTTCGACCAGTCCCAGCGCTTTGAGCGACTGCATCTGGTTCCTGACAGTCCCGGGGTTCCTGTTTATAACCTCGGCAATATCCTCTCCCTTGATTGCCTGTTTCCTCTCCCTGTAGAGGTTTATTAATGCCGTTAAAATCTCCTTCTGGATAGGCGTGAGTTCCATATGTCTAACTCTCCTGAGTACATATTACATAGAGGGTATGTATATAACTATTGATTATGATAGTTGCCAATACCTTCAATTCAGTCTCCTATTTATTAAGTTAAAAATAGTATTCATGAATAATAAATATATGCCCTATTTAACACTAATTTACGTTAATTTTCCTATCTTTTCTCCCATTTCTGAAGGTATAGTACCTCTGAAAGCGTTTTCCCCCTTTTTATCTCATCCCGTATCCTGCGCTCGTTCTTCTCGACCTCGACTGCACGCCTTGCTATCTCGTATCCCCTCTCTTTCGGTATGACCACTACGCCGTTATCATCACCCACGATATAATCGCCGGGCTTGACGCTCTGACCTCCGCAATGTATCTCCGCATTTATCTCACCGAATCCCTTGGGCTCCCCGGCGTTCGGGACTATTGAGGAGGCGAATACGGGGAAGTTAAGCCGCCTGATGTCATCCACATCCCTCACCGCGCCGTCTATCACCACACCTGCCACGCCGTTGTTGATGCAGCTCAGGGTCGCAAGTTCTCCCCAGGGGGCGATGTGGGGGCTGCCGTTGTATATCACTATAACGTCGTCCTTTTTTGCTATATCGATAGCCTCCACGGTCTTAGCCCAGTCACCCTCAAAGGTCTGCACCGTGATAGCCCTGCCGACTGCTTTTGTGCCCCGGCAGATGGAGCGGATATTCCTCATGGCGCCTTTCCTGTGCATGGCATCAGAGATGTTGGGCGTGGATACGCGCCTCAGCAGTTCAATCGTTTTCTCTTCTATGGATTTCTCCTGCTTCTCCAAGACCTGAGGTGCATCGATGCTCTGGCGGATAGCTCTCGCTGAGGCTGTGACGCTGGATGAGCGTACTATGTTCCCGCCCACTATCACTATGTTCGCGCCGGAAAGTACAGCTTCAGCCGCGTTCTGCGCATCAAGCCCGCCAGCGACTGCTACTGGCACGTTGAGTTTGAGTCTCTTGAGGAGTTTTATCGGGTCTTCGCCCGTCATCTGCTGGTCGATGCCCACATGGACGTTGATGTAATCGATTCCCATTTCAGCAAGTTCTTTTGCTCTTTTCGCAGGTTCGTCTGCCGAGATGAGATCAGCCATGAGCTTTACGCCGTACTTGCGGGCTGCCCTTATCGCGTCCATGACCGCGGAGTTATCAGCACTGCCAAGAAGTATGATTACATCCGCGCCAGCCTTGGCTGCCATCTCGACCTCCAGGGCTCCCGTGTCTACGGTCTTCATGTCAGCCAGGATAACGTTGCCGGGAAATGCTGCTTTTAGCTGCCTTACAGCGTTCATGCCTTCGCTTTTTATCAAAGGCGTGCCAGCCTCTATCCAGTCAACCCCCCCCTCGACTGCTTCTTTTGCGATCTGGATCGCGCGGTCTATCTCTAAAACGTCAAGCGCGACCTGAAGTATGGGTTTGATAGTATCACCATAGAATAAATTAGTGTATGTAATTAAAGCTTTAATGGTCAGTTTTTTTCAAAAATAAAAAAGGGCTCGTTGAGCCCTAAAGAGTTTATTTGCTTTCCTGTATTCTCTTAAGTACCTCTTGCAGCGGTAGATCTTGGTGTTCTTTCGGTAGCTTTGGTCTAATTGCACGGTCATTGGTTATTTTGAATTTTCCATGCATCCATCCAATTACTCTATAGTGCTGTCCACCGATATCTTTGGAGAAGGGGTCTTCTGTTGTCAGGAGAAGGAGTACCTTTTCGTTGGGTTCAAATTCAGCTTCATCAAAATCGATCATTCTATCATTGCCCACCGTCCCTCCAAGCGTTCTTACTATTATTTCTTTTGAAGGCTGCGGATTCATAAGATAGTCGTCAACTTTTATGATGGTATCAGTATATATTCTCTCGCGATCTAGTATAATTGGTCTTTTACCATCTGTAGTCGTCCATCTGCTTGGTAGAATCTCTTTGACTTCTCCCATTACAATTACATCTGAACCTTTTGCAAGATACGATATGTTTAGCATTTCGGCTCCCCATAACCCCTCTGAGGTTACATTAATAGGTGTCATCATTACACCTACAACGCCTATCAATACAATTATGCCAAGTACCGCGCAAGCATATAATATACTTTTATTTTTCATATTATTTACCTCAACTCAAGGATATATATATTTGATCCCATTTTTATCATCTTGTGTCAATGATCTTTTTGGCCCATTGTACGGATCATACATGACCGTACTGGTATCGCTTGTATGAGCCAAGCTTAGCCAATGTCCAAATTCATGCAAGGCAGCCGTCTCAAAATCGTACGGTGGATAATCTGGGCTTTGAGTCGTTGTCCAATACTTGGCACTATTACTATTCATCTCTGTAACAGCTCTTGAGATGGAAGAAGTAAAGGGATATTTGTAAATGTTGGTATGCCCTAATGGGCCATTGCCCCCTAGATCAACCCAATCTACATAACTGGTAACTTCGTACCATTGATAGTTGAATCTGAAGGATGAACCGGCATTATTCCATGTATTTGCTGCATTTTGAACAGATTGCTTATAGCTATCTGGGAAATTTGTACTAAATCTCCAATCTGCGCTACCCCAGGGCCATTTATAGCCTGTGTAAACATAGGCATTAACAATCTGAAGCATAGCTGCCACTACTATTAGAGTAAGAAACAGCTTTTTGAAAGTAGTGCCTAATTTTTTGTGTTTCATATTTTTAATCCTCCATTTAGTTTTTTATGTTGAAGGCAAAACTATGCGAGTTTTAATATTTTTAAAACTACCACTAATTTGCCTTCTGACGAATTCTTGGAACTCAGCCACTCTTTAGAAATGACTATGCCCCACGTTTTTTGCATCCATAGAATCCAGCTATTTGAGTTTTTACCTGCTCAACCACCGATTTTATAGACCCAGCCTTTAGATGCTATAAGTAATATATATTTTTAATAGTAGATAATATTACAACATGGCTGAAATACTATAACGGCGTTGTAATATTATAATGGCATTGTAATCTTTTAGAATTATCGAGGTTTTCAAATTGTTCTATGGTTACTACTGCCGGTTTATACCTTACAACCAGAGTTCAGCGGCTTCCCTTTGTTTTCAAGAATATATACTAATTTTGAGTGTTCGCTGTGCATAGCAGGCTTTTTATACTTTACAGGTCATCACCCTTCTTCCTGAACTTGGTACGAAATACGTACTACAACAGATACCAGTAAAGGTGGTTCACATGTTCAAAAACAAAATTTGCACAGGGCATACCCTCAGGATTGGATTAACAATATTGATATTATTAACTGCGGTCGCAAGCGCAGCTCCGGCTTCAACTGGCAACCGCATATGGGATAAAAGCAAGGGAATGCCCACGACTTACACGTGGAATCCGTACAGTTTTGCAGGATTTTATTACAACCTCGATGAAAATCTGGGTACTGAAGAGCTTAAGATACGTGACATCAAGAGAAACATAGATGAAGGCGATATCGTTTATAGAACATCTCCAATGGAGGTCAGCTTCGGTTATTCAGGTTTTGGCAAGTTCCAGGTAATCGGCTTCATGGCTGACAAGTATTTTGCAGGCTATACCGGAAACAGCATAATCTCCAATAAGGAAACAAAAAGCGCCCTCGGCAGCAAACAACTGCACAAGATACTCATGGATGACGACGATAAACGGGTAGTTTCTGAAGGAGGGACTTTAACTTTAAGGGAAGGTTATGTGCTGCAAATGAAAGAAGTGGATATCAGTGCAGGTCCTGGACAGGTATGGGTAACCCTGCTAAAGAACGGAGACGTGGTGGATGACGATGTCATCTCAGGGAACGACCTCTATGTATATTCGAAAAAAGTTGGAAGCGAGAGCGATATGCCCATTATAGCCGTGCACTTTGACTCCGTTTTCAGGGGCAGGGAGGTGAATGCCGCCTTTATCAAAGGCGTTTTCCAGATATCCGAATCCTTCACACCTGTGGAAACAGGCGACAGGTACGGGGAAATGGAAATCAGCAGCGTAGGAGCGGGCGTGATCGAGATGACCAATAGGAATTCGATCGGACTCTCTGCGGGAAATACGATAGACCTGATGGGCGATCTGAAAATCATAGTCGCTGACAGTAGTAATCTTCGGTTCGCACTATCGGTAGAAAGAGCAGGCATATTTGAGGCAAGGGGAACGATCTATCCCACAGCCTCGGAATGGACACCGATGAACTTTGGCTTGAACATCGGCGGCACGAACATAGGTTTTTATTACGATATGGACCAGGATATAGGGACGGAAAACCTTAAGGTAGAAACCATCAGCGGCAGCTCGATCCCGGAAGGCAGATTGAAGTATTCAACATCTGCCGAAGAGATTAATTTCGATTATTCAGGTTTTGGCAAATACCAGGTAATCGGCTTCATGGCAGAGAAATACTTCGCAGGCTATACCGGAAACAGCATTATCTCCAATAAGGACACAAAAAGCACACTTGGAAGCAGGCAACTTCATAAAGTGCTTCTTGATGATGATATTAAGCGCACTATTGCACAGGGTGGAACTCTGACCCTGAGAGAGGGCTATGTGCTCCAGATGAAAGAGGTCGATACAGGCGCAGGTCCCGGACAGGTGTGGGTCGTTCTGCTAAAGGACGGGAAAGAGGTAGATAGCGATGTTGTTTCAGGAAATGATGCCTACATATACACGACCAATGCCGGAGGCGTGAAGGAACTGCCCACTATAGCCGTGCACTTTGACTCCGTTTTCAGGGGCAGGGAAGTGAACGCTGCTTTTATCAAAGGGATTTTCCAGATCTCCGAGACATTCACCCCGGTGGGAACAGGAGATAGATACGGACAGATGGAGATCACTACCGTCGGCGCGGATGGAATACAGATGAAGAACCATAATTCTGTAGGTCTCTCTTCAGGAAGCACTGTGGACGTGATGGGTAATATCAAATTCAAAGTAGCAGATTCCAGCACTCTCAGGTTCTATCCTTTTGTCACAGTAAGCCCGGAGATGATAGCTAACCAGCTCCTGATAGATGCACCAGCCAGGGCGACTGCCGGGGATGCCGTCAATATTAAGGTTACGGCAGGCGGTAAACCTGTGGACGGAGCATCTGTCGGTATTGATTCCGATACAGGACTGACTGATAAGGACGGCATTATCAAATATACACTGCAAAAATCAATGAAAGGCATCTACAACATTACCGCTACAAAGCTGGGATACCAGAAAGCCAGCAAGGGTATAGAGGTACAGGCATATATCGAGAACAAGCTCAGTATAGAAGCGCCTGCAAAAGCAAACCAGTTCGAAACAATAACCATACGGGTCACGATCAACGGCACGCCTGTTAAAGACGCGGCAGTGGTGTTTGACAACACGACAGCAGGTCAGACCGATGGCACCGGCACCCTGAGATATGTATTGAACGAGAGCGGTACACACACCATATATGCCTCAAAGAGCGGCTACGCCACCGCAGCCAGGGACATATCGGTCGCGCTGCCTTTTGCAGAGTTTAAGTCACTTGATATCAGTACCTCGTCGGATGTGGTTTTTACAGGTCAGCAGGCTGTGATAAGGTCGAATGTCACAAATACAGGTACTAAAACCGATACTCTGCCCGTTGTACTTATAATTAACAGCACCGAGGTTGAAAGCAAACCTGTTACTCTTGCGCCTAAAGAGACAAAAGAGGTCACTTTTAAATATAATGTGGCTCTCCCTGCGGGCAATTATACGGTTGAAGTACTCGGGCAGAAAAAGCAGATAGAGGTCAGGGAATCGGGGGTCAGCGTCTTATCCATTATTGGAATAATAATCGGTTTAATCGGCGCCGGTGTAATTATTATCTATCTGCTGACTAAAAAAAGCAGGGAAGGTTCAGAACTGGCGGGCAAAGCCCCCGGTAAGCCTGGTTAAATGTTGTTTTGCCGCAGGCGTGGTCCCTCTTCCCTGCGGTGTTCTTTTTATGAATCCTACCTGTATGAGGTACGGCTCGTAAACTTCTTCTATAGTCCTTACCTCTTCTCCTACTGAGATAGCAATGGTCTTTACACCCACAGGACCGCCCCCGAAATCCTGCGCTATGACTTTGAGGATGCGCCTGTCAAGGTCGTCCAGCCCGAGTTTATCTATCCCCAGCAGGTTCAGGGCGCTGTCAGCCACTTCCTGCGTAATCTCCCCGGCTGCCCTGACCGTAGCGAAGTCCCTCACGCGCCGCAGCAGCCTGTTGGCGATGCGGGGAGTACCGCGGCTGCGCTTGGCTATCTCTATCGCGCCGTCCCCGGTCACAGGGATAGCCAGGATTGAGGCGCTTCGTTTCACTACCTGCACAAGCTCAGGCACAGTATAGAGATTGAGCCTGGCTACGAAACCGAACCTGTCGCGGAACGGCGAGCCCAGCAATCCAACCTTGGTGGTCGCACCAATGAGGGTGAAGTGCTCAAGGCTGAGCTTTATCGACCTTGCGCCCGGACCTTCGCCTATCATGACATCTATCTCGAAATCCTCCATCGCAGGGTAAAGTATCTCCTCGATGACGCGGTTCAGACGGTGTATCTCGTCGATGAAAAGCACATCCCCTTTTTTAAGAGTGGTCAGTATCGCCGCAAGGTCGCCCGGGCGCTCAAGCACAGGACCTGATGTGGCTTTGATGCCTGAGCCCATCTCATGTGCGATTATGTGCGCAAGCGTGGTCTTACCAAGACCTGGAGGTCCTGAGAAGAGTATGTGGTCAAGGGGTTCTCCTCTCTTTTTAGAGGCTTCGATAAATATCTTCAGGGATTCCTTGAGACCTTCCTGTCCGATGAACTCATCAAGCTCTGCCGGGCGGATGGTGAGGTCTTCTTTTTCTTCGTTCTGCTCTGCGGGTGAGATTATCCGTTCTTCCATGGTTGTTCCTGATATTTTGAAAAATCCGTGCTGATTTATAGTTACCAGCATAAAATCACATAATTAACCGAACCGCAGATGAACGCAGGTATAAGGTTGCATCTGCGTTCATCTGCGGTTAATTTTAGGTTATGTCCTATAAATGAGCCACAGAGACGCAGAGGCACAGAGAGCTTTTTGAAATATTTCTCTGTGTCTCCATGCCTCCGTGGCGATTGTTTTTATATAGGTCATGAAATTTAGGACATCACCTAATTTTATAGATAGTTATGCAGGACGCTATAATCGGATTTTCAGGCTTTTTATGCTCTACAAGCTCTTTAATTTTTCTTTTTCTGGTTTTTTTTCAATTTGTTTCTCTGGAAATTCAGTTTGCACCTCCCGGAGTTCGGAAAAATCGCAAAAGCAGAATTATGCACCGTCCCAGAGCAAATACTACCTCTCCTTCAACCTCGCCAGCGCCGCCTTCACCAGCGCCTGTACCGTGGGCTCTTTCAACCCCGGCGCCACGGCATCCACAGCATCCTTAGCCTCGCGCTGCGAGAACCCGAGCGACACAAGCGCGCTCACGGCATCGTAGCTTACGCTGCTCACGCCCGCAAGAGCCACGCCCTCCATCTTCTTTTTCATCTTGTCCCTTAATTCAAGTATCAATCTCTTCGCGTTCTTCGGTCCCACGCCTGAAATGCTTGTCAGTACCTTCTCATCTTCATGGATTATCGCAGCCGCAAGCTCCTCTATCCGTATCTGCGAAAGGATGTTCATCGCTATCTGCGGTCCCACTCTTGTCACGCTGATGAGGAGTTTGAACATCTCAAGCTCGCTCATAGTGGTGAACCCGTACAGCATGAGCGCGTCCTCCCTGACGTGCAGGTACGTGTATAATTTGATCTTCTCCTTCCTCTCTCCAATCTCCTGGAGCGCGGGCTGTGTTATGTTGATCTGATACCCGATGCCTCCTACATCGAGTATAACAAAACCTTCGCCGCGGTACGTTATTTCGCCGTATATGTGTGAAATCATGGCATTACACCCTTTTAAGTATCGGGTACATATTGAGATACATCTTTGGGGTATCGCTATGCCGATACTTCTCCACAATCCTAAAACCGTGTTTTTCGTAAAACCCTACAGATTCGGGTTTGGAGTCCACTGTAATGTATCGGCATCCAATTTCTTTAGAGATAGCTATGGCTTTACCTATTGTTGTTAATAACATGAACTTTCCGATCCCTCTTCTTTCATAATCTTTATGTACTGCCAGTCTCGCTATTTTAACCGCTGGATACCTGTGATAAAGGTATCCTGCAATTTTATCATATTCATCTATCGCTTCAACCTCAAGGGTATCGGCAACTAATGCCAAGTATCCAACTATATCCTTATTCCAGCAACATAAATAAGTCCTACTTACCATATATTCTTGATCTTTTAAAGCATCATTTTTCAAGAAATCGTTTAACTCAGCGGATTTACAACAAAAAGAAGAATTATCAGGCATTTCGGTCAGCGGTACGATTTGGAGTTCTTTGTCTGGAGTTTTTCCCATCTAAAATCTAAAAAGGATGTGCTTTATATAGACGCATGGCTTCCCTGAACATCTCTACTTGTTTCTCAGTGACCTTGGGGTTCTTCTCGTTCTTCCAGAATTCCTCGGCGTCTTTGCCTTCCAAGATCAATCCTAATTCAATAGGTTTCACCATATTACAATACTACATCTCCTCATATTCTTTACATTATATTGCATCCAACAAATCTGTTGGGTCTAACAATATGCACCTTTATGTACGTAGGGGTATATATTTTTGGTGACCGAAGCTGGATAACTAAAATTTTAGTTACCAACCTTACAAGTTTCCATAACATTATACGGGATACGCGGAATATAAAATTAACCATACTGATTTATATGGCATAACGCAATCGAAAGTCCATCCGCCGCATCGTCCGGCTGCGGGATCTCATCCAGCCCCAGGAGCCTCTTGATCATCTCCTGCATCTGTTTCTTATCAGCCCTTCCCGAGCCTGTTACCGCCTGCTTCACCCTGTTTGGGGTATACTCGAACACTGGGATGTTCTTCTGCTGCGCCGCCAGGAAGATAACGCCCCTGGCTTCGCTCACGCTCATTGCATTGGTGACGTTCTTACTGAAAAAAAGCCTCTCGATAGCGATCATATCCGGGGCGTACTTCTCTAAAAGCGCGCAAACCTCGTTATATATTTCCATGAGACGCTCAGGCGTCTGTTTTTCAGCCGATGTCCTTATGCATCCGTAGCTGACAGGAGTGATGACCTCACCATTTTTCAGTATCACGCCGAAGCCCACGGTCGCAAGTCCCGGGTCGATGCCGATGACGATCATAGTATGTTAAAAGCATTTATGATTTATATATTTTGATGCTTATGCTTTTATCTATCCTCACGCAAGCTTGCTCCTCACTTTCTCGTAAAACCCGTCCTTCCTTGTCTTCACGAACCTTGCGGGTTTTTCAGCCTTCGTTATCGATATCTTATCATCCACGTTTATCTTCCTTGTGTACTGCCCGTCTATCACTATCACCGCTTCCTTTTTCGGGATAGTGAGTTCCATCCTTATCTCGCTATTCGCTGGAACTACCCACGGGCGCGCTGATAGTTTAAAAGGCGCAAGAGGAACAATCACAGTACCGTCCACCCGCGGGTCGACGATGGGACCTCCCGCGCTCATCGCGTACGCTGTCGAGCCCGTGGACGTGGCAAAGACTATGCCGTCTGCCCGCAGCTCCTCAAGCTGGTTTTTATCCACGAATATCTTGTATGATAATATCTTGGCAGGATTCGCCGTTATGACCACCACCTCGTTGGTGGCAGGCGGCAGCGGTTCATCGTTCACCCGGATAGCGAGCCTTGAGCGCTCCTCCACTTCAAACCCTGAGAGTATCCTGTCGATGACATCGATAGCTTCCTCAGGGTTCACGTCGACAAGGAACCCGATAGTGCCCATATTTATCCCGAGCACAGGCAGAGGATCGTCCATCTTCTGTATGCCCCTGAGAACTGTCCCGTCACCGCCTACTGCTATGATGAACTCTGCACCCTTTTTCCTCATCTCTGACATCGGCGTGCCCTTTTGCCTGAGCTTCTCAGCGGTTTTGGTGTCGATCAATACTTCAGCTTTAGGTCTCAGGTGAGCCACTATATTCTCGATAAAAGCAATCACGTCATCCCTGTCGCATCGTGAGATCAGTCCTATCCGTTTCATATGCACCTACACAAGCTCAAGCAGTTTATCATGTACCTTTCTGTTGCTTGCAACTACATTAACCCGCTGCTTCACGTCAAACGGTGTCGAAAGAGACTTCCCTTCTCCACCCGTGACAATGCCGCCAGCCTCCTCAACGATCAATTTCCCAGCCGCTATGTCTGTGACGCGTAGCATCCCGCGCAGGTCGATGAAAGCATCGAATATCCCTGATGCGACGTAGCAAAGCTCAAGCGCTGCGCTCCCGAAAGTCCTCACCCTTCTCACATTGTGATTGTTGATAGCGACCGCATGGGGTCGGTGACTGTACGATATCACGCTCAGTTCGGAAAATTCGGAGCGGGAAGAAACATGTATCCTCTTGTTGTTCAGGAACGCACCCTTTCCTCTCTCTGCCGTATAGATATCCCCGTTCACAAGGTTCTTTATGTACGCATACCTGATATCGGATAGATCAGACCCACTTATCGCTATCGGCACGCAGTAAAAAGGGATGCCGTGCACCGCATTGAACGTGCCGTCAATAGGGTCAAGCACAAAAGTGAATTCAGGTCTTTTGCCGATGATTTTCTCGCCCAGTTCCTCGCTCACGAACCGCATGGATCTATTCCCTGATTCAAGCACCTTAAGGGCTGCTTTCTCCGCTGCTTCATCGATATTTTCAGTCGGTGTGCCGTCAGCGCCGATGCGAAGCGTAACGCCTGCTTCGGGTTTTCCGATAAGTCCCGAAACAGCCTGCTCGACCGCCTCCGCGGCATCATTGCACAGGTTATAAAACACAGTGTTTATCATATTGTTTGTGTATTTCCTTTATAAATTAAACATCGATCGAGATTAAAATATTTAAAGGCTTTATTGCATTGAAATTATCTTTCGGTCAATTTTTCAAGAATCTTCTCAAGGCGCTTATTATGCCCTCTCTGTTCGACAACAAAAGAGCCCATTACTTCATTTAAACCATGGGTATCTTCCCCGATTCCAGACAACCTACCATCGATACCAGACATTTTATCATCGATGCCAGATAACCTATTATCGAGCCCGGACAATCTATCATCAAGAGGTGATAATTTTGTATTGATTCCTTTCAGCTCGCTGTTGCCTATATCCAGTTTTCTACCGATATCTCCGAGATCATCTGTATATAATCTTGAGAATCTTTCAGGGAGGAATATATTAGAGGGTAATTCTTCTTTTGCAATGGCATCAATAACTATGCCCCTCCTTGAACCGATAGTTCGTATCTCGGTAAATAATTTACTGACTGCACTGTTCTCGCCGCAGCAGACCATTTTTACACTACCATCAATATCATTAAAAACAAATCCCTTCAGATCAAGCAGCCTTGCAACTTCTTCTATGAGAGCTCTAAAACCGGTATCCTGTACTTTTCCCGTTACTATTATGTTATAGCACTTCTGCATTGTTCTATTCATAGGTGTGTACAGTATTAAATTTAACTTACTTGCAGTTATAAATATATTTAGACAACAACCTCGCACCCTGCCACCAGCCTCTGCTTCGGGTTATTGAGCTGGGCTATCAGGAACCTGTCGCTCTTACTGTACGCAATGTCCTTCTGTGCCGCAAGCGCGACGCTGCACTCAGAGCCCGGAGGCGCCTGCGTCACGTCCTTCCCGCCCATGGTTATGCTGCTGATGGTGGCTGGCATATCCTGGAGCCCTGCGAACAGATGCACGGCATCGCCCACGCCGAGAGGCTGCGTGAACTTCGAGAGCCGGCATTTCAGGTTGATTTTCGATGCGGTCTCTTCCTTCTGCGACAGCATGTACCCCCTGTCGAACTCCTTTGACTGCACACCTTTCAGAGCCAGCCCGACCCTTGTGCCTGCGGGTGCGGATTTTAGATCCACGTCGTTGCTCTGGATGGAGCGTATCTCAGCCGGACGGTTGGTCGGAAAAAGTGCCAGGCTGTCGTGTACCTTGATAGTGCCCTGAGCCACGACTCCGAGCACCACGCAGCCTATGCCTGTGACGTTGAAGAAATGATCGACCATCACGCGCGGGGGAAGCCCGTCGAGGGCTGCATTTTCTTTTTTTGTCTCCTCACCGAGTGAGAATATTTTTTCCTTGAGCGTCTCAATCCCCTCAAAGGTGGTGGTGGAAACGGCAATGGATTCCCATTTCTCAAGGTTAGTGCCTTTCGTTATGGCTTTTATCTTCTCAGAAAGCTCGGAGAGAGCCACAGGGTTTGACCTATCAGACATGGTTATGACAAAAATTCCCCTTTTATTGCCGAGGAGATCAAGCGCCACTATGCACTCACCTACCTGTGCGTTCAGCCCGGTCGAAGGGATGCAGACAAGGGCGATATCGGAGAGATTTATTGCATTGATGAGCGATTTCAATGAGGCGGGATAGCCGTTTGAGTCCACGAACGCATATATGCTGTCCCCTTTTACGAAATTGTACAGGGTTATATCGGACTCAGTCCCCTTCTTTCCAAGTTTTCCGGCGAGGGTCGTCCTGCCCGATTTCTCGCTGCCGATGATCGATATGTTTGCCATTATAAAACTTCCATGCTTTAATATGATTTAACCTATATGAAACTGGCGTTTTCCTATCCGTTTTTACTGCGTGGCAGGGATCAATTCTACGCTCACGTCAGGGTTCCATTTGAATAAATAATAGCCAGTCTCATCGAGATAAATGAACGTATTGTAAAGACGATAGGTAAATACATATTATTATCGGTTATATATATCGTGATTATAGAAACAGCATAAGAACATAAGATAATTATTATGTAAGTAACGTATCTGAACTAAAGATAAGATTAAAGTAGAGCTAAACATGCGCGGATATAAAGACTACAAACAAATACTCAATAAATTCAAGCAATTACTTCTTGAGAAGTTTGGAGATAAACTTATTTCATTCGTCCTGTACGGTTCCGTAGCAAGGGGTACAGCAGGAGAAGAAAGCGATATCGATCTGCTCATCATCCTTAAAGATGCCCCGTCTGTTTATTACGAACGCCTGGAACCTGTAATAGAGATTGAGCTAAAACTGCGGGAAAGCACCTCAGAAAATACCGCGCCATCGATTTTCAGTTGTATTATCTTATCTAAGGAAGAAGCAATGGAAAACCGCAATATTTTCCTGGATATGATTGATGCCTCTATAATCCTGTACGATAGAAACAACTTTTTCAAAAACCGGCTAAAAGAACTCAAGAACAGGCTTCTGGAGCTTGTATCAAAAAAAATCGTCCTTGAAGATAAAACATGGTACTGGGACCTGAAGCCTGATATAGCGCCTGGGGAAGTCATAGAGCTATGACCACAAACAGAGAGCAGGGCGAGAAACTGTTAAAAGAGGCTGAATGGATATTTGAAAAAGACCTTAAAAACGCTATGGAAGAGGGAAACTATAATATCGCTGTCAGAAGGGCGCAGGAGATAGTTGAACTATCTCTTAAAGGGTGCCTGCGAATATCAGAAGATACAAAAAAGGCTTTTGAGGACGCCACTTTTGTGCTTAAAGAAATAAAGCCACGATAATGCCGACACGTAAATAAAATCCAGTTTTTGTTTGATGAACTGGCATTTTTGCAAAAAATATACATGCAAGTTAGTTGTATAAGCCCCAGGAATAGGAAACTACCAGGAGAGATATACCATGAACCTTGAGAACATGCTAATTATGATACCCGGTCCAGTACCGGTCGCACCAAGAATACTCCGCGCCATGGCAAAGCCCATAATCGGGCACCGCGGAAAGGAATTCGGGGACATGTACAATGAATGCAGGACAATCCTGCAGGAGCTTTTCTGCACAAAGAACGACCTCTACGTCATCAGCGGCTCAGGCACTGCAGCCATGGAGGCTGCTGTCGGTAACGTTATCGGGGAAAATGACACGCTAGTTACAGTCGAGAACGGGAAGTTCGGCGAGCGCTTCAGGGAAATAGGGGAGCGCTACGGGAAGGTCAGGGCGGTCAAGTTCGACTGGACAAAAGGCGAATCCATAGACCTTGATAAGGTCGAGGATGCGCTTGCCGAGGGCGCAAAGGCGGTCTCTCTCGTCCATAACGACACTTCAGTTGGCATAAAGAACCCGGCTAAAGAGATAGGTGAGCTTGCGAAGAAATACGGCGCGCTGTTCATCATGGATGGCGTGACCACCATAGGCGGCGACGAGGTGCTGGTGGACAAGTGGGGCGTTGATCTGGCTGTCGTGGGCTCACAGAAATGCATCGGCGCACCTCCAGGGTTATCAGCCATCTCGGTCAGCAAGAAAGCCTGGGAATCCATGGTCGAGAAGCCTCCCTATTACATGGACCTGAAGGCGTACAGGAAATCAGCCAGCAAAGAGACGGCGCAGACGCCTTATACGCCCGCTGTCCCTCTCTTCTTCGCCCTGCACGAGGCGCTCAAGATAGTCAAAGAAGAGGGACTTGATACGCGCATCAAAAGGCATGCCAGATTTGCGGAAGCAGTGCGCGCCGCGGCTGAGGCGATGAACATAGAGATGTTCCCGCAGTTGAACGGGTACAGCAGGTACTCAAACACCGTCACTGCCATGAAGATACCCACTGGCATCGACGACAAGAAGCTGCGCGGCGGGGTAAAAGAGCTCGGCATCCAGATCTCAGGCGGTCAGGGAGCGCTTGAGGGCAAGATTTTCAGGATAGGGAACATGGGCAATATTAGCAAGCTGGATATCCTGAGCACCATAATGGCTGTAGAGATAGTGCTCCACAAGAACGACGTTGTCAAGAAGATAGGACCGGGCATTGAGGCTGCAAGCAACGTGCTGAAGTAATTGCGATAGAACACGGATTGCACGGATGACACGGATACGCACGGATACGATTAATCCGTGAAAATCCGTTTGATCCGTGCAATCCGTGTTCTGTACTGTTTCTGCTCATCTGCAGTCTCGTATATCTGCTGTTCCTTATCATCCTTCCTTGTAGTCATCCAGTTAATATCTCTTTCAACGCCCCTGCGATTGAATCCAGATCACTCCTGCTTACCGCAGGATGAACGGGCAGGGAAAGAACTTCCTCTGCTGCCCTCTCGGACACGGGAAGAGAATAGTTGCAACCTGATTTCTTATAGAAAGGCTGCCTGTGGACCGGGAGCGGATAGTATATCCCGGTACCTATACCTCTCTTATTCAAAAGAGATGCAACATTGTCCCTGACAGCAGAGCCTCCTTTTAACCTGATCGTGTACTGGTGGAACACATGCCTGCGGCTCTCTCCAACTGAAGGCACCCTTAATCCCTTTATCTTGCTCAGCCTGCTGCTCAGGTACTCTGCATTTTTGATCCTTGCCTCATTGAAACCTTCAAGCTTTCCTAACTGGACTGAGCCTATGGCAGCAGCAATATCGGTCATCCGCAGGTTAAATCCAAGCATCTCGTGGTAATACCTCTGCTTTGAGCCGTGAGACCTTATCATCCTTGAGCGCTCAGCCACGTTCTTGTCGTTCGTGGTTATCATGCCGCCCTCTCCTGTCGTCATGTTCTTGGTAGGATAGAAGCTGAACGCGCCAGTGCCGAAGGAGCCAGCCATTTTACCCCCGTATGTGGCGCCGTGCGCCTGGCATGCATCCTCTATTACAGCCAGATTATAGTCTTCCGCTATCTTCATTATACTTTTCATATCAGCAGCCTGACCGTAAAGGTGAACAGGTATGATGGCTCTTGTCCTTGCGGTTATTTTCTCAACTATACTCTCTGGATCGATATTGAAACTCTCCTCTTCGATATCTGCAAAAACAGGCCTTGCGCCTGTGAATAAGACCGAGTTAGCCGATGCTATGAACGTAAAAGGGGTTGTTATGACCTCATCCTTTTCTTTGATATTATGCGCAAGCAGCGCAACATGGAGCGCCGCCGTCCCTGAATTCACGGCTACAGCATAGGATGTGCCAATGTACCCGGCAAATGCTGTCTCAAAGGCTTTTACCCCCTCGCCCTCGGCTATGTTCCCTGATCTCATAACCTCTGTTATTGCATTGATCTCTTCTTCGCCGATGAGAGGTTTTGCTACTGGTATCATAACCCTCCAATCGCGTTGATGGTCCGCAGGTCATCGGGCAGCTCCTTTACCTCTGCCGGGAAACCTATCGCCAGCTTCCACGGCGGCACGTCTTTTGTCACAAGAGCACCTGCAGCCACCATAGCCCCTTCCCCTACCTCCACCCCAGGCAGCAGGGTGGCATTTGCCCCGATAGATGCGCCGTGCCTCAGCACCGGACCCCTCATATCTGTATTCTTCCTCACTGGATATTTATCGTTAGCCAGCACTGCGCACGGTCCTATGAACACGTTATCCTCGACCACGACGTTCAGAGGGATATACACGTTCCCCTGTATGCTGACGTTATTCCCTATCACCGCGCGCCCGTCAATAATTGTGTTCGTACCGATAAGCACGCTGTTACCGATGATGGTCTCTTCGCGAACCAGGACGTTGTGACCTGTACGCAGGTTGTTCCCGGTATCAACACCTGCATAAATAACTGAATTCGATCTGATGACCGCATCATCGCCTATAACTGCGCCCCTGTAATCCATGTCATCGATGCCGGTTCCGTACAGCGAAGCCCTTCCCAGAATATCGGCTGTCGGGTAGCCGATGATCACGCCCTCCCCGATGATGGCGTTCTTCCCTATGCTGCTCCTGCCGTATATCCTGAAATGGCTTCTCCTTTTACTTTTCATATCTAACCTCCTCAGTTTCCATATCTAACCTCCTCCGGAATCAAAATCCCGATGATGCTGAAAGCAATAGTGATTGCATACATGGCGACCGTTGCCTGTCTCTCGGTCATCCTCCTGTGGTACGGAAGCACCCATTTCAGAGTAAGGGGATTGGGTACATCGAGCGTCCCGTCATCCCTCTGCTTTCCGAACTTCGCCTGGGGGTACTTTTTGATGCGCCAGTAGACGTACATCAGGAAATTAACGGTATGCGGAATAAGCATGACAAACCCGCTGATTATGTATCCCTGCATGACGATCAGCACGCCGATAGCAGCCCCGACTGTTAGCGAGCCTATGTTCCCCCAGAATATCCTGGAAGGGTAGCGCTCGAACAGGTGGAACCCCAGGGTCGCGCCTGTTACAGCGAATATCGCCATGATATTATTGACGTTCTCTAAAGACCCCCCGGTCAGGGATTTTATGAGCAGGGAGAAAAGGATTATCAGTGAGAGCCCTGATGACATGCCGTTAAAGCCTGAGTGCATGTTCACAAGGTTTGCCGAGACCAGGACGTACGTGGGCATGATAAGCTGGCTGTAGAACTTCCCGAGATCGACCTCGCCTATAAAAGGAAAAACCATCCATGAATGCGTTGCATACTGTATCAGCGGGTACGAACAATAATACATCAGGATGAGCTTGACCGTTCTTCCGATATCTATCATATCATCCAGGACGCCGAACAGACCGAAGAGTATGATCACGTTCAATACAACATAGTTCGTGGCGCTGAACTTGTAGAACAGGGAATTTATGGACAGCGAGAAAAGGACTGCAAGCATGATGGCAATCCCTCCGCCCGTAGGCACCAGCTTCTCGCCCTTCTTGTGGTAGTCTTTCGCCACAAAACCCTTTTCAGTAAGTTTACGTATGAGATAAGGCGTTGTGAGAAGTATAATCAGGAACGGGAGCAGAAATACAGCACCAATCTCAATCGCCAGCCAGTAAATAGTCTCCAAACACTCACCCATTGCTATAATGGTGAATTACGTATATAGATTTTCTTCATATACACATCCATACATCCAAGCGTACAGAACATATTTTCCCGGATATATTCCTTCAGAATATATATCCTCCTGCTGCAGTTTACACACTTCACTTCTACCAGTTCCAAAATAACCCCCCTTTTGAATAATTAATATTAGCTTTTATCAATTCATCTCTTTCCTGCTGTTGAAGAAAAATACCAGTCCCATTATCACCGCCACTGGCAGAGCTACCGTAGGGAATTCAGGTACGCTAACACCTGAGAGAGGCTTCACTTCAACGGTCGCCTTTGCCAGTTGAGCGCCGGATGCCGGGTCTTCGATCTTTATTATGTATTTTTTTGCAGCCCCGCTTATGTCCCTGACTCTCAGATTAAATGTATCAAAACCGTCCGCTCCATAGTTTAACCTTATAACCGGGTTATCTGCTAACGATGCCTCATCTGTTCCTTTAGAGCTGATTTTTTTATCAATTACTACCTGGAGACCTTTTGCTGGGTTTCCTGCATCATCCAGCACCGAGATGCTCATGTTTCCCGGCATTGCGGCGTTATCTCCCGGTGCGGCGGCTATTATATCCAGGTCTGCCCAGCCGTCTGCCGGCAGTGTAATCACTGAAACTTTCATATCGGTATTATCCTCAGGGATGCGAATGTTAGCCGATGCTATCCCAGTTATACTAATAATGATAAGAAAAAGCGCAGCTACATCCTGGATTCTGTTCCTCATATTCACCACTCCTTTGATTCTTACCCCGGGCCTACCCCACCGTCCCAGAGCATTATCTCATACGACCCGTAAACTTATAAATCTAGCGTTCACCGGGAATACTAAGAAGCTGAGGCTGTATTCCACGACAGCGCAGATAAGCTTATAACAGAATACTGTAATTCTAATTACCTGTAGTGGGGTAAGATAGTTTGGCTGAAACGGTTTTGATCCTGAGCCCGCATACCGATGACGGCGAGCTGGGCTGCGGCGGCAGTATTGCCAGATTCGTTGAAGAGGGAAAAGACATCTATTACGTAGCCCTCTCAGGCTGCGAAAAATCCGTACCCGCGGGATACCCTGCGGATATACTCAGGCATGAGGTCAGGAATGCCACGAAAGTGCTGGGAATAGAGAACCTGCTCCTGTACGACTACGAGGTCAGGGAATTCCCGCGCCTGCGCCAGGAGATCCTTGACACGATGATAGAGATAAGGAAAAAGATCAATCCTGATATTATTCTCACCCCGTCCTCTTACGATACCCACCAGGACCACATGATCGTCAGGGAGGAGACGCTGCGTGCGTTTAAGAGAGGTACGATACTGGGATACGAGCAGCCCTGGAACAATATCACCTTCAATACGATGGCATTTATCCCTTTAAAAAAAATCCACCTCTTAAAGAAAATAGAGGCGCTGAACTGCTATGAGACCCAGAGGGGTAAAAGCTATTTCTGCGAGGATTTCATAAAAGGGCTGGCTCAGACAAGGGGAACCCAGATAGATGAGATTTACGCCGAGGCTTTTGAGGTCATAAGATGGGTCATAAGATGATGCATTTCCTTATGACGGTCGATGTTGAGGGGTTTTCAATCCCCCTGAACAGGTGCGACCATAACACGGGCAAAGAGGTCTATGAGACCGGACTGCCAAGACTGCTTGACCTGTTAGACAGGCACGACATCCCTGCTACGTTCTATTTTACCGGGAAGATGGCTGAGGCTTTCCCCGGATCCGTGGAACTGGTAATGGAACACGGGCACGAGATAGGATGCCACGGGTACGACCATTCGCACGAGAGAGCCTTTGATGTGCTCAGTTATGACGAACAGTTATCCGACCTGAAAAAGGCGAAGGATATCATAACCGGGATTGCGGGCAGGATCGAATCGTTCAGGGCGCCTGCACTCAGGCTTAATGAAAATACAGTGAGGGCTCTTGAGAGAACGGGGTTCAGGACAGATTCCTCCATCTGCTCCCAGCGTTTTGACGGTCCCTTCACTTTCGGTTCGAAAAAAAAGCTCAACTGGTTACTCGCCCCCAGGAAGCCGTATTTTCTCTCTTACAGTTCCATATTCCACAGGGGAGATTCAAAGATACTGGAAATCCCCGTATCTGCCCTGTTCTTTTCATACAGCGGCACGGTGATGAGAAGGGCGCCGAACATAACAAAGCTGCTCCAGAAAAGCCTGTTCATGGAATCCAGGGCTACGGATAAGCCGCTCATCTTCCTGTTCCATCCCAATGAGTGCCTGGATGCAGGGAATTCGGTTGTTGCGAACAGGAGAGCCAGTTATATCCAGTACCTTTTCTCGGATGTTATCAGGCAGAGGTTAAAACTCAAGAACCTGGGCATGAATGCCCTGAAGCTTCTTGATGAGCTTTTCAAATCAGCAAAGGGATACAACCCGGAATTTATTACTATGAAGGATTATAGAAAATCGTATGGGGGGTTAGATGAACATAGAGATTGACTGGTTGAAAAAAACCGAGGAGGGATTATGGGATGGTTTCGTCCTCCGGCACAGCGGATCTACTTTCTATCACCAGACAGGATGGAAGCGCGTTATTGAGAGTGCATACGGTCATGCGCCGCATTACCTGATCGCAAAGGTGGACGGCAGCGTACGCGGTATACTGCCTCTTTTTAAAGTGGGCGGGAAGGTGGTATCCATGCCGTTTGCGCCTTACGGCGGTCCATGTACAGTTAATAAAGATATTGAGAGGCTGCTTATAGATGAGGCTATCTCGCTCGTAAAAGAGGAGGATCTAAGCTACCTGGAGCTCCGTAATCCTGTTGAGATACCAGAAGAGCTGCTGGTCACGAGCGATTCTTATACTACCTTTATCATACAATTGCATAAAAACCCTGATATCCTGTGGAGAGATACGTCTAAAGGAGCAAGGCGCTCTGTTAATAAAGCCCTTAAATCCAATCTGAAAGTGGCTATGGGAGACAGCTATCTTGACGAGTTCTACCATATCTACTCTATTAAGAACAGGGAACTTGGCGCGCCGGTCCACAGCCGGGGTTTTTTTGAGGCGATACTGAAAGGATTTCCCGGCAGGTCGTCAGTTCAGGTCGCAACCGCAGACGGGCGGGTTGTGGGTGCAAAGTTCCTGCTGTTCTTCAGGGACAGGATAATCTCAGGATGGGCTGCATCCGACAGGGAGTATAAGAATATCAGCCCGAACAGCCTGCTTACCTGGGAGATACTGAAATACGGGTGCGAGAATAATTATTCCGTCTTTGATTTCGGACGGAGCGAGAAGAATACGGGCAGCTTTAATTTTAAAAGGTCGTGGGCAAATGCAAGGGTCGTCGATCTTCACTACCAGTACTATTTGAACAATACGGGCAAAATACCCGATATCTCAAAGCTGACCCTTAAGAGAAAATTATTCAGCAGGATGTGGAGCGCCCTGCCGCTCGGGTTCACGACCAGGTTCGGCCCGTCGCTGAGAAAACATTTCCCTTAGGAGAAATCATGAGGATTTTAATCGACGTGGGTCATCCGGGGCATGTCCACCTGTTCAAGAATATGATATTCAACCTGCAGAGCGAGCATGAGGTCATCGTCACTGCCAAACCTAAAGAATCCACTGTAAACCTGCTTGAAGCCTACAGCATACCCTATCATACAGTAAGTAATTTCCAGAGCGACCTCTTTAAAAAAGCGGTAAATTTCCCTCTCAAGATGGCAAGGCTGTATAAATTCTGTAAAAAGTTCAACCCGGATATCCTCATCGGTGTACACGATATGTACATCGCGCAGCTCGGGAAGCTGATACGGAAGCCGTCTATCATATTCACAGATACCGAGGAGGCAAAATTCGCGGATGCCATTACCTTCCCGTTCGCAGATGTCATCTGCACGCCGGAATGCTACATGAAGGATATCGGCGGTGGAAAACATGTGAGATATAACGGGTACCATGAATTAGCCTACCTGCACCCGAATTATTTCAAAGCAGAGGAAGCCGTACTTGACGAACTGGGCGTATCGAAGAACGACAGGGTGATCGTTGTAAGGTTGATCTCCCTGGATGCATACCATGATGTTGATCTGAAGGGGATAAACAGAAAAAACGAGCTTGCTTTTATCAGGGCACTTGAGGACTACGGGAGGGTTTTCATCAGTTCTGGCAAACCGCTTGGCAGGGAGCTGGAAAAGTATGCGCTTCGTCTCCCGCCTGAGAAATTCCATTCCGTGCTCGCTTTTGCTGACCTCTGCATTGGCGACGGCGGCACGACCGCAGTAGAAGCTGCCGTGCTGGGCACGCCTGCGATACACATAGAGGCTGATGCGGGAGGACGGGCGACAGGAGAAACAAGCGGGAATTTCATGGAACTGCGGGACAGGTACAGCCTGCTGTATTTCTATCCTGATGAGGAGAGCGCGCTTGCAACAGCACGAAATATCCTTGAGAACAAAAATTCAAAAGCTGAGTGGGGGCGTAAAAGGGAACTGCTGCTGAGGGACAAGGTAGATGTGACAGCCTGGATGACCGGTTTCATCGAGGGATTCCCGGGGAGTTTTTATGACCGCGTGGGAAAGGGCGTATGATCTCGGTAAGCTGCAAAGGGCAGAGCGGATATGAGGGGAAAATAGGTCTTGACCATTTCATCCGCACATACGGGCTCATTTTGGGCAGGGATTCTCCCGTGGGACTCGCATACGGCGGCGACAGGACCGGTAAATTTAATGTGATCGTTAATGAGGGCTCCGGAGACCGCGCTTTTGAGGATATGGTACAGTGCGCCTTAAAAATATCGGACAGTTTACCGGAGCTAAAAAAGGTTAACAGCTTTCCGGATTTATCTTTTATCTCGGCTGATGAGGATTCGGTCACTGTCAGCCTTGATGTTTTCTCTTTCGTCGGAAGATGCCTCTCCGGCGAGCTTGAGCGCTTCTGGAAAAATGCGCCTGAGAGAGAAAAAACTGGGAAAGTACCGCTTATCGATGCCTGTGAACGAATGCTGTTTTCGATCCTGCTGTACGGCTGTGGAAAACTTCGCCTGCCTTTTGTATGTAAATCCCTCTGGCCGGGAAAAAGGTTCGCAGTCTGCCTCACGCACGATGTCGACGAAGTGAGAAAAACCTACCAGTGGCTCACAAGACCTGTTGCATACCTGAAAAAAGGACAGGCAGGATTACTTAAAGGACAGCTCCTCTCGCTCTGGCACAGGCTGCAGGGGGAAGAGCCGTTCTGGACGTTCGAAAGTATCATGGAGCTTGAAGAAAGGCTCGGTGTCAGGTCATCGTTCTATTTCCTCAAAGAGAAAGGCAAAGCTGATATCCTGTCCCCGGATACCTGGAAGCTGCTCGGAAGAAGGTACGATTTCAACGACCCGCAAGTAAAAGGGGTCATGAAAAAGCTGTGCGATGGAGGATGGGAGGTAGGGCTTCACGGCTCCTATGACTCCTATCGCGATTTTGAGATGCTTGAGGGGGAGAAAAAAATGCTGCAGGAATCCCTGGGCAATAAAGTAACCGGTATCAGGCAGCACCACCTGAACCTTAAGTTACCAGAGACCTGGGAATACCATGATAGGGCAGGACTGAAGTATGATACTACTCTTGGCTTCAAAGACCGGATGGGGTTCAGGGGAGGGACATGCCTGCCGTTCCACCCGGTATCAGGACAGGAAATGCTGAACCTGTTAGAGATCCCGCTTGCTATAATGGATACTCCCCTTTTTGGATATAGAAAAGACAGATTACACGCTGACTTTGAAGGGATGGTGGATGCAGTCTCAGGGTTTGGCGGAGTTCTGACCCTGCTCTGGCACCATGCTGTTTTTAACGAGCATGAATACCCCGGATGGGGCACAGCATACGGGAGGTTAATAGAGCTTTGCAGGAGGAGGAATGCCTGGATAACGTGCGGAAAGGAACTGGCAGACTGGTGGATATGGAGGGAAAAAGCAGATTTTGGTCTGGAGCATGAGGGGGACTGCCTGATGATAACGCCGCACAGGAGGGGGGACAGGTATTTCCTGAGCGTTTATCTGCCTGAAGGCATGCGCCCTAAAAATATCCTCCATGCAGAGGTCGTAGATACCTGTAAGGGCATGCATACAATAAGAACAGATAAACTTAAACACGATGAGCGCATAAAAATAGAGTTCGTGGA
Organism: Candidatus Methanoperedens sp.; assembly: GCA_026552855.1. Classification (GTDB taxonomy): domain Archaea; phylum Halobacteriota; class Methanosarcinia; order Methanosarcinales; family Methanoperedenaceae; genus Methanoperedens. Next base: position 39,736 of record JAPMTX010000135.1, read on the forward strand.
GATGGGTTATGGAAATAGATCTAAAAATAGCCGGCGACAGTGAAGCTGCAGTATGGGATAAGATCGTTGATTCGTCGCCTCACGGCACGATATTCCATAAATGGAAATGGCTTAAGATAGCAGAGAAACACTCAAGAAGCAGGCTGTACCCCGTGATGGGATATAAAGGCACCACCGTTATCGGGATATATCCTCTATTTTTTCAGAAGATGTTCGGGATATCCTGCGTATTCTCCCCGCCGCCTGCTACTGCTGTCCCTTTCTTAGGTCCCATCATAGTGGGCTACGATGCGTTAAAACAGAACAAAAAGGAATCTGTGTCCCTGAATTTCCAGAAAAGTATTGATAAGTTCATATTCTCAGAATTAAAATCCAACTATACCCTTATCTCCCTTGTGCCTGGTCTGGATCCCAGGTCTTTTGCATGGAATGATTATAATATAAAGGCTCTATTTGATTATAACCTCGATCTCAGCAAGGGTATCGAGAGGATCTGGCAGGATTTTGACAAGCATACCAGGGACCATATAAAAAAGACGGAGATGATAAAAAGAACAGACGGCGCGATCGATATAATCCAGGGATCAAAAGATGATATAATCCATCTGTACAACCAGATTGTCAGGCGGTACAGGGAGCAGAAAAAGCCTGTAACTGTGCCCATGGAATACCTGCTGGACATATGGGACGCATTCTATCCTGATAATTTAAAAGTGTTCGCCATCAGGTACAACGGGAGCATAATAGGGGGGATAGTTGCGATCTTATACAAAGACAGGATCTCTTTCTGGATAGGCGGGACCAAGCCTGAGATAAAGAATTTTTCGCCCAACGAATTGAACCACTGGGAGACATTGAAGTGGGCTTATGATAATGGTTTTAAGATTTACGAAGAGTTCGGGGCAAATTCTGAGAATCTGTGCATGTCCAAATCCAAATACAATCCCAGCCTTTCAGTGCGGTTCGTGGCTCATAAATACTCCTCGTTCGTATATGCCCTGGCAGAGAGAGGTTATACCGACGTGCTGAAGAAAGGATACGGCTTGCTCCTGAGCTTCAAGGAATGATCAAAAGAAGTGTTATGATGGGGTTTCTAAAAAGATTGTACCAAAGGGTGCGGTTCAGCCTGCTTTTTAAAAGCATTCTGCATACCATAGCCATGAACGCCCCTCACGGCAGGTTGAGAGAGCCGTTCTACAGGATGAGAGGCATCAGGATAGGGAAAAATGTAGCCTTTGGTCCCGGCGTTTTTATCGAGGAAGCAAGACCTGAACTGGTGGTCATAGAGGATAATGTAAGCATCGCGCCCAATGTCACCATAATATCCCATGATTCAAGTTACAGCAGCATAGACCCGCGGAATCCTGTTCGGAGGGAGCATGTTGTGATAAAAAGGAACGCGTTCATCGGAGCCGGGTCGACCATCCTTCCCGGAGTTACGATAGGGGAGTATTCGATCATCGGCGCAGGCTCGGTCGTGGTAGAGGATATTCCTCCCTGGAGCGTGGCTGTGGGAGTGCCGGCCAGGGTAATAAAAATCATTGATGTGAAGCATAAAAAATGAGCACAGCACAGAAAGTAGCGGTCAATACCGGCATCATCCTCGCAGGAAGGCTTGCCGAATTGCTCATCCGCCTGGTACCCGTGATATTCATGACCAGGTATCTCGGCGGCGAAGGCTACGGCGAGTACGCATATATCCTTGCTTTTGTCGGGTTCTTCAGCATCTTCATTGATATGGGGATCGATACCATACTTGTCAGGGAGACCTCCATAGACAGCAGCAGGATAGGGAAGCTGGTGGGGAACGTGATCATCATGAAGTTTTTCCTCTCTATCATCATATTTATTGTAGCCCTTACAGGCGCGTACCTGCTGGATGTTTCCCGCTCAAAGTTCACAGGGATAGCTATTGTCGCGGTCATCCTGCTGTTCGAGGCATACAAGGTACCCCTTGATTCTTATTTCAGGATCAACCTGAAGATGCAGTATTCTTCACTCGCAACAGTAGTGGGAAGCGTAGTTTTCGCAACAGCCGTTCTGCTGGTCATTTACCTTAAAGGAAATATAATGCACTTTCTTGCGGCTTATGCCCTTTCCTACATCGTGGATTTTATAGTAACGCTATCGCTATCTCTTAAGTTCGTTAAACCGGAGCTGGGCATTGATGCGGGGCTGTGGAAGCAAATTATCAGGAGCGCCATCCCTGTAGGACTGGCTGATATATTTATCGTCACCTACGGGAAGCTCGGCATCCTGATGCTGGCATGGATGCAGAACGACGCCGCGGTCGGGTACTATGCCGCTCCCTCAGGGCTCATTTACAAGCTTGATATCATACCCTGGGCGCTTACGATAAGCCTCCTGCCTGTGTTCTCCCAGTATTACGATAAGAACAAATCCAAGTGGGAGAGAGCGAACCAGTTGAATTTCAAGTACCTGCTGGTGGTGAGCCTGCCGCTTGCTGTTTTCATAAGCCTTTTCTCAGGCAGGATAATCGACCTGATCTTTGGTGGAAAATTCAGCGCTTCAGCCCTGGTGCTGTCCATACTTATATGGTCAAAGGTCTTCGTTTTCCTGAACTACCAGTTGATCAGGGCAATCGTATCAGCAGGGAGACAGGGGTTGTTCACCCTGGCTGCAGGTATCATGGTCGTCCTGAACATAGTGCTGAACTTCCTGCTCATTCCGGGCTACAGTTATATCGGCGCAAGCTATGCTATCCTCTTTACCGAGGCTTTCGGGACGATCCTGCTATTTTACTTTTTATCTTCTTCCACCCGTATGCCCATGCAGGTCTCCATGTATATCCGGCTTGCGCTTATAACCGCAGCCCTGTACCTCTTTATACCTGTTGCAAATCTTAATGTGTGGATGGCATTCCCTGTGATGGTCATACTCTACATCCCGCTCCTGTTCGCTCTCAGGGTGGTGGATGAGGAGGATATATCGCTCTTCAGGATGATGGCGAGCATGAGGCTGGATAAGTCTCAGTTCCTGGATTTATCTGGGAAGAGATGAGAAATTGCACATCTCTGAGATGAAATTGTTTTGAACAATATTAGGACTGACCAAGCTTCCCATCTTTATATTTCGATAGAAGATTTTTGAACCACTTCCTGCTTCGGACACTTTTGAAATCTGAGTCTTCCTCTGCCGTTTGAATAAGGTTATGATCCAATTCAATTGCGGTGGATAGACACTTTGAAATTTCTTCGCTATCGCCATTGATAAGAGAAAGTGAGCAGGCTTTATTATACCAGGCAGTAGAATTGTTCGGGTCAATCTCTATGACTTTCTGGTATTTTTCAATCGCTTCTTCGTGCTTCTGGAGATAAGCTAAGGCAAGACCACAACTGTTATAGACATCGGCATATGTCGGGTTAATCTCTATAGCTTTCTGGTATTTACTAATCGCTTCCTCGTACCTCTGGAGATTTGCCATGGCAAGACCGCAATTGTAGTAGGCAAATGCATTGTTCGGATCGATCTCTATAGCTTTCTTGTATTTTTCAATCGCTTCCTCGTACCTCTGGAGATTGGCTAGGACAAAGCCCGAGCCGTTATAAGCTTTGACATAATTCGGGTCAATATCTATAGCTTTCTGGTATATCCCAACCGCTTCCTCGTACCTCTGGAGAAAGGCTAAGGCAATACCCCAGTTATTGTAAGCATCGACATAATTCGGATTGATTTCTATAACCTTCTCATACATCTCAATCGCTTCTTCATACCTGTGGAGATTGTCTAAAGCCAGACCACAACTGCAATAGGCATCGGCATATTTCGGGTTAATCTCTATAGCTTTCTGGTATTTACTAATCGCTTCCTCGTACCTCTGGAGATTTACCATGGCAAGACCGCAATTGTAGCAGGCAAATGCATTGTTCGGATCTATCTCTATAGCTTTCTGGTATTTCTCAATCGCTTCCTCGTACCTCCGGAGATTGGCTAGGGCAAAGCCCGAGCCGTTATAGGCTTTGACATAATTCGGGTCAATATCTATAGCTTTCTTGTATTTTTCAATCGCTTCCTCGTACCTCTGGAGAAAGACTAAGGAAAGACCCCAGTTATTGTAAGCATCTACATGATTCGGATTGATTTCTATAGCCTTCTTATACCTCTCAATCGCTTCTTCGTGCTTCTGGAGATTGGCTAAAGATAGACCACAACTGCAATAGGCATCGGCATATTTCGGGTTAATCTCTATAGCTCTCTGGTATTTACTAATGGCTTCCTCGTACCTCTGGAGATTGGCTAAAGATAGACCGCAATTGTAGCAGGCAAATGCATTGTTCGAATCTATCTCTATAGCTTTCTGGTATTTTTCAATCGCTTCTTCGTGCTTCTGGAGATAAGCCAGGGCAAGACCCCAGCCGTTATAGGCAATGGCATCTTTCGGCTTAATCTCTATAGCTTTCTTGTATTTTTCAATCGCTTCCTCGTACCTCTGGAGAAAGACTAAGCAAAGACCCCAGTTATTGTGAGCATCGACATAATTCGGATTAATATCTGTAACTTTCTGGTATTTACTAATCGCTTCTTCATACCTCTTGAGTTCGTAAAGAGCAAGACCCCAACTATTGTAAGCATCTGCATGCATGGGATCAATCTCTATAACTTTCTGGTATTTTTCAATCGCTTCTTCATATTTCTGGAGATAAGCCAGGGCAAGACCCCAGCCGTTATAGGCAATGGCATCCTTCGGATTAATCTCTATAGCTTTCTGGAATTTCTCAACCGCTTCTTCATGTCTCTGGAGAAAGACTAAGGCAAGACCCCAGCCGTTATAGGCAAATGCATTGTTCGGATTGAACTCTATCGATTTCTGGAATTTCTCAATTGCTTCCTCATACCTGTTTAGACTAAAAAAAACATAACCCCAGTTGTTGTAAGAATAGGTATTATAGGGGTCTACATTTATAGCTTTCTTGTACCATTCAATGGACTCCTCGTATCTTTTTTGGTCGTAGTATATCCGCCCTATATTGACAAGCGTATTCGCCTCTGCCCAGGAGTCTTTAATGTCCTCATAAATAGCTATAGCTTCTTGGTAGTATTTGAGTGCCTCCTCATAGTTGCGCTCCCCCCACGCCTGTTCTGCTTTTGTGACGGCTTGGTTAGCTCTCCTGCTGGCATCATCCTTTTCTTCCACTCCTGTAGTCTTAGTACGATACGACCTGTTAGAAAAGAGAATAGGCTCAATAAACCTGTCATGTGTAAGTTCATACCATCTCGCACCAGCCCGTATCTCTGCCCTGATGAGATGCTTGCTTTCCAGGACATCTATGGCTGGGTTGGGAATGCCGCCGGTGGACTCAGGTGCTCTATACACAGTCCCGCGTGTTCCCATGGATGTTATGAGCATTTCCTCACACCATGTGCGCAGGCGTTCTTCATCTATGCAGGAAACCTGTGCTGCTGCCCTAAGGGTTTCATCATAGAACCTGGACAGTGCCCTTTCCACATTTCCGTAGGTCTCCAGATGGTGCATGTTGATTTCCATGATGTTTTGCGGAAGTTCTTGCCACAGGTTCTGGCAGACCACCTGAAGCTGCACAGCCTCTATGAACTCCCCTGCTACTTCGATTATCTCCCCCGGAGTTGTTTCAACGCGGATTTTGAGCAGATCCTCTACAAGTTTTTCAGCCACTCCTTTTGCGAAATATCGTCCGGTGTTTTTCAGCGGTTCTTTGATAGCCAGAAGAGCTGCATCTCTGTTCAGTCGCTCCATTCGAAAACGTGTCCTCAATCTTTCAGGCAAAAAATTAGCATAAGGCTCAATCTGAGCTATATAATCCTCTCGCATGATAAAAACAACCCGTAGAAGCTTATCTGCATCCAGAGCATCCCTGACCTGCTCGAAGAACCCTCTTCTATCTTTCCAGCGGTCCTGGTACAAAGAAAAAAGTTCCTCAAATTGATCGAATATGAAAGCGCGTGGTACAGGTAACCCCATTTCATCAACAGGATGCATCCTCTCGTTAAGAAACTTTGCAAGTGCCATCGTTGAAAGACTTTTTGTATCCGATACTTTCTCGTTCTCCACCCAGGTCATAAGGGTATTAAATACGAAAATATTTGATATTTCCTCATTCTTGATTTTCCCAGTAAGCATACCTTTTACCCGAGCCACCGGAAAAACTTCAAAATTATTTTCCTTTAGCATCGGAATTAGCCTTGCATTGAGAAGCGATGTCTTGCCTGCCCCTGACTGGGCATAGACGAGAACCACATTGTGAGCGATAACTAAGGAAAGCAGATCTCTTGCTTCGCGTTCCCGCCCGAAAAAGACATTTTTATCTTTCAGTTCAAAAGGTCGGGGACCCACATAAGGTTGAAGTTCAATTGCCACAGTTAAAATCACCCCATCTTCGTTTCAAATCTGCGGAAAACTCGCGGCAATCCCCCCAGTAAACACGGATATCGAGCTTGCCAAAATAGCTATCCAGATATTCCTGTACTTTCTCTTTTTGTGCCTCTGAGCTAGGCAAAAGCTGGACAGATACGTGAGCCCGACTTAGACTCTTCTCAAAGTAGCTGGCAAGACTTCGCAAAAGTACACGTAAGTTCCAATCTGCAATCCGGTATCCTAGAAACAGAAGCGAAGTCCCTGCTAATGCTTCCTGAACCCGGGCAGGAATTAGATCCTGTTCTCTGGATATATTTACAAGGAAGTCCAAATAATCGTCCTCTGTTAGAACTATCGACTCTGGCGTTTCATAGAACCCATGAAGATGAAATACTAAGGGATTTGATACTGTGGGATTTAATTCTGTAACTGTTGATATGCGCCTGATGTATTTGTTCCACTGGCACAGTTCCAACCTTGGGGTTTTGTTTCGGTTTTTGAGCGCCTGTAACATAAAATTATCATAATTTGTAGTGATATATACCGGAAGCGGAAGATCTGCCAGAACGCCGTGAGGCTCATCGGGATTATTAAAATATTGTAAATTAACTTCTTCCAGACATTTCCTGATTACCTCTTTCATTTTTTCTTTTGGGGTCATAGGATCTTCAGTTACGGCTAGAAATTGAGCGACCTGTGCTAAATCACTGCAATTCTCCAGAGGAAAATTATACTCCTTAGCCCATTCTCTTGCGATCTGCGACCCCAGAGGAATTTTTCCAAAACATGCACCTGCTCCAAGAAATGGAGTACATTTTCCATCCTTAATCCTCCTGAGAAGGAGTTTCCAATCTTTATCTTCCAGCGTGTTAGGCATTGCTAACCTCCGCAATAAAACAGTTATGCGACGATGATATGCTACGGCTGATCTTCTCTCTCATGCTCACCGATTGCAGCGTCAGTCTCCTCTGCGCTTTTCTTCGATTCCGCATCTGCCCCAGTCTTGGGCTTCTGCAGGGGATTCTCTCCTACCTCAGTCTCCTTCAGCAATGTCACGGCTACTTCTCTGAGTTTAAGCACTGCCGGCTCCGAGAAAAGTCCAGCCAGGGCAGCCAGTGCCATAAAGCCAAAGGGGCTTGTTTCAGTTACTGTTGCCGTGGGGGAGAAGAACCCGCCTCGAATAATGAGATAGAAAACAAGTCCAATGCTTGCCCCGACAAAGGGCAGCAGGATATACATGGCTAGCCAGCTCCACACCAATTCACGATGACCCACATACTTATAGAACGACCGGAGAGCGTGCACCATACTGCCCAGAGCCCCGGCGAGCATCACATTGAGAAGGGATCGTACCTCACCAAAAATCGGAAATTTCCAGAGATAGACAACGGCGTCACAACCCGAATCTTTTGTCACACATGGCCAAAACAGCACGAGACTTGACAGGAGGAGTACGGTGAACAGAATCAGGTAGCCCATAATCAAAACAATGACCTTAGGGCCGACATGATATTCACCTGGTCCTTGCCTAAGCGCTTCAGTTCTTTTAGGTTCGTTTACCACGTTTTTCCCACCATTTGATTATTATGAACTACGGGCTAATATATATTTCTTTTGCTCTATTAATTTTTTAGCCGAATCTTTTTTGGGGATAGTTCCCATTTCTCATATTTAAAGAGCAAAAGCTCGACAGTTTCATAGTATATTCCTTAACACCTGCTCATCTTACTCTCTCCTTTATTCGCTTGTTTTAGCTTTTATCGACAGGAGGAGCATGCAGTTTAATCGCTAAGGGATATCCCTTGGGTGATAGATTTCTATCCCAACCCGTCCTTTTATTCGCAATAAAAAATCATCTTCGTCCAGAGATACGAGGACAGTATGGTGCTTTAGCGCCGTCTCAAGATAAAGAGAATCTGTTGCATAAGTTCCGTACAGCGCCCCCGTGTATCCCGTACTGGTGCAGAAATGATTGTCACATATTTCCCATATAGAAACCATACGCCTGAGATTATTCTCCTGTGTCTTTCCTGCTTCCATTCCCAGGTATTTTGTTATGTTCCGTATGACCTCGGTCAGACAGATGGTAGGCTCAATTAAATAGAATTCGCCATCAGCTACCGCCTGTATTACTCGCTTGCAATCAGCAGAATAAGGCTCGTTCCCTTTTGTTGAGGCGATAAAAACATTGGCATCAATGCAGATTGGTTTCATTCATTGTGTCTCCTGTCCTTTTTCGTCATCTCAAGGACAGAAGAGGCTGTTTTTGGCCATTCCTTTTCGAGTTTTTTTGCTTCAGCAAGCCATGCTCTGGCTGCCGATTTAGCCTCCTCTCCTTTTATTCGGCTGCCGCTTTCCAGAACCATCTTTCTGAGGTCATGGATTTGTTCGTCTATGGATGCTATTTTCTCGATAATTTCTCCATCTGTCATGCATCTTATTTTTATTTTTTTGGTTTAAATAGTTGCTTGAGCTCATGAGTATCCTTCAGTCACCATCCCCGTACTATACATGAGGAAAGTATTTTTAACCCCTCCCCGCCCTCGTCCCCTCCTTCAATTCCCCAGCCAGCGCCTCAAGCCGCTGCTCCACATCCTTTCTGCTCGCGATGATTTCCACGAACGCAGAGCCCACGATCACTCCTTCCGCGCCCGCCCGGATTATTTCAGCAGCCTGCTTCCCGCTCGATATACCGAATCCCACCGCTCTGGGCGTCCGGGTCTTCACCCTCCCGATGAGTTCGCGCGTCGAGCCTGCGACATCAGCCCGCGCACCCGTGACGCCGAGGCGCGCCACAAGATAGATGAACCCGGTTCCCTGCGCCAGTATCCGCTCCATCCTGGCTTCGGTCGTGGTGGGAGCCACAAGGAATATCAGGTCAATGCCGTGTTTTTTACACAGCCCTGCAAGCTCCCCGGCTTCCTCTGCCGGCAGGTCCGGGACTATAATGCCTGATATCCCGGATGATGCGCAATCCTGAACGAATCTCTCAAGCCCTCTTTTGAACAGGAGGTTATAGTAGGTCATTACGACAAGCGGGATATTGACCTTGAGGGAGCGAACGAGCTTGAAATAAGCATCAGGCGTCATTCCACCGTTCAGCGCCCGTTCTATGCCCGCCTGGATGGTCGGACCGTCAGCAACAGGGTCGGAGAAAGGCATTCCGAGTTCAATGATGTCAGCGCCGCCCTTTATGAGCGATACCACGTACCTCTTCGTATCCTCAGGCGTGGGGTCGCCAGCGCAGATATAGGCGATGAGCGCGCCTTCGTTCTTCTTCTGAAGTTCTTTGAACTTCTCATTAATTCTCATGTTTTACCCCCAGCACGGTCTCAAGGTCTTTATCGCCTCTACCCGATATGTTTATTACGACAACATCGCCCAGCTCTCCTGATGCTGCGGCTTTTTTGACGTACGCGACCGCATGCGATGACTCAAGAGCGGGGATTATGCCCTCAAGCCTGCACAGGTCGTGGAATGCCTCAAGCGCCTCGCTATCCAGCGAATAGCAGGGCTTTATCCTTCCGATATCAGCCAGGTACGCAAGCTCAGGACCGACACCCGCATAATCCAGCCCTGCGGCTATCGAGCTTGATTCCAGTATCTGCCCGTATTTATTCTGTAACACCTTTGTGCGCGCTCCGTGAAGCACGCCCTCCTCGCCCGCGCACAGCGTGGCTGAATGCAGCGCCTCTTTATCCGTAGATTTCAAGCCGCCGCCGCCCGCCTCGACTGCGAAAAGCGCCACGTCATCGTCGCCTATGAACGGATGGAATATTCCCATCGCGTTGCTGCCCCCGCCCGTGCACGCCACGATGGAGTCCGGGAACCTGCCTTCCTTCCCCATTATCTGCGTGCGCACCTCTTTCCCGATGACGCTCTGGAAATCGCGCACCATCATGGGATAGGGATGCGGTCCGACCACCGAACCTATCATGTAGTGCGTGGTCTCAACGTTCGCGACCCAGTCGCGCATCGCTTCGTTGATAGCATCCTTCAGTGTCTGCGAGCCGCTCCTTACAGGTATCACCTTTGCGCCCATGAGTTCCATCCTGTAAACGTTCATGCGCTGGCGCACAGTATCCTTGGCGCCCATGTAAACCTCGGTACTTATCCCGAAGGCTGCGCCTGCCATTGCGCACGCTGTTCCGTGCTGCCCCGCGCCCGTTTCTGCGATTATCCTTTTTTTGCCCATGTACTTCGTCAGAAGCGCCTGCCCGAGCGTGTTGTTGAGTTTATGCGCGCCGCCGTGCACAAGGTCCTCGCGCTTCAGGTAGATCTTTGTCCCGTATTCCTTGCTCAACCGCTTTGCGTGATACAGAGGAGATGGGCGCCCGCCGAAATCCCTGAGATAATAGTTCAGCTCCTCATTGAAAACAGCATCATCTTTGTACCTCTCGTACTGTTCTGTCAGCTCTTCAAGCGCAGGCATCAATACTTCAGGCACGAACTGCCCGCCGTATTTGCCGAATTTGGTTAAACCGGGTTCCTGTTTCATAGCTTCTATCTTCCGTTCAATGCATGTACTAGCTCGTAAGTCTTTTCGTAAATATTCCCCTGCATGATAGATGTTCCTATAAGTATCGCATCCGCCCCAGCCTCCATCATGCGGACTGCTTCCTGCGGCGTGGATATGCCGCTCTCGCTTATGATTATCCTGCCGCTTACAAGGGGCGCAAGCTTCTCGGTGGTGGATATGTCAACCTTCATTGTCGTTAAATCCCTGTTGTTGATCCCTATGATGCAGGCGCGGGTCGAGAGGGCATTCTCCAGCTCCATCCCGTTGTGCACCTCAACAAGAGGTTCCCTGCCGTAAGAGATAGCCTCATTCACAAAATCATCCAGTCTTTCGCCAAGAATCCCGGCGATGAGCAATATCATATCGCTCTCAGCCTCGAATATCTGGGCTTTATCGATGATGAAATCCTTCCTCAGCACAGGGATTTTTACAGCTCTTCTCGCCGCATTCAGGTTCTCAATGCTGCCTTTAAAAAACTGCGGCTCTGTCAGTACGGAGATAGCGGCAGCGCCAGCAGCTTCCATCTGCCCTGCGATCTCAGCAGCGTCCTGCGGCGTCACTGTTCTAATAAACCTTGTCGGGGATGAGGGTTTGACTTCAGTGATTACAGGGATCAGATCATGCTGTTTCGAGGCTTTTATGCTTTCGCTGAAACTCCGTGCGTCTACTCTTCTTTTTTTATTTTCCGGGAGAGTTTGAACCCTCTTTTTCGTTGATTCAAGTATCTCATTGATTATCCGGTGCATAAGTATCCTGTTTGATTGTACGTTTTAGTACATTGATGTACAATTATGTTCGTCGTATATAAGGGTTATGGAATTGTCCGTATCTGCTATAATATTATGCAAAAACATACCCTTCAAGGCAATAATTTTTACCATCCTTCACGGTAAAGTTTTTGCGACTTGCACAAAATGTTGAGTAAGCTGCAATAATGCTGTCAAGAGCATCGCCGCCAGCATTGTTTAAAGCAATAGTACGAATCGAGCCCGGTATCGATATATTTGTATTAAGTTTATCGATAATTTGTTCGCGTGCCTCGAAATGCGTATCCGTGTTATGCTTATATGAAAGGGGCTTCCCTGGATGCCACAATTTCTTCAATGTAGAAGCCGGGCATATTTCTATAACTATGGTTTTTCCATTCTCTACATTCTGCATTGGTAAGATTCGTGCCTGATCGGCGCTCACCAGTGGGTAGAGTATATCATGAATTCCATAGTAGGTCTGATAATAAATCCTGAGATTGTATGGTGAGAATGGGGTTTTACTCTTTATATCTGTGGTTCGTTTCAGTTCAGGTTCATGATATATTTTGCATGCATCTCTGAACTTCTTGAGGTTTGGGTAATTTTCAGGAAAGTGCCGTACAAAGTCCTCCCAGCTGCTCTCTTTGACCAGCTTTTTTGGCAATCCGAAAGGAAAATCAAGACCGAAGGCGCAATCCTTCTCACTTGCGATAAAATCTCGAAGCGACCTGAGGCATGCATCGAGTCTGTCTGTGCCCAGAGAATCTTTACCTCTTTCACATTTTTCAATATGCAATACACCTTCTTTAATTATGCCACTGGCTATCCATATCTTCTTGCCTGCATCCTTCGCACCGCTAAAATCTACGCCATATATCCTGCGTGGTAAACCCTGTGACTCTATCATCAAATTCCTCCTTCAAATATATTTTATAATATCGACCTTAAACCAAGCCAGAGCAGCAGGACTCCAAGAGCCATTTCAGTAAATTTTATTCTCCGCAGTATCCCTGGCGGTAATGCAGAGATACGTTCAATGAAGTTACCATATGCTTTCGGCGTGTACTCTAGGCCCCACAGCATATAACGGTTCCCAAGGATTATCGATAAAAGAGAATCTAGCAGCAGGAACACAGCAACCGCGATTAAAACTATTTCGGCAAGTCTCATAATCCTACTTCCTTTTATTTTTACAATATTGGAATCTTTTTTTGAAAACGTGATGTTATAAGTTCCAGTAGGTATATATCTGATTGAGTATAACTCAAACCCCCTGTTCAGGTGATACTATGAATTTTATTGTGAAGGGAACTTTCAAAGCCGGAGAGAAAAGGGAACGGTTCACGAAAACTGTCACATCCCAGAATAAAAATAATGCACTGGAAAAAGCCTATTCATTGATCGGGAGCGAGCACGGACTGAAGCGCTACCTGATAAAGATCGAATCTGTAGAAGAGGCAAAAGCATGAGCGATGAGAAACTGACACAGCAGCAGCTTCAGGAGCTGGCGGCAAGGCATCAGCAGTACCAGTACCAGGCAGAATCAATAGCGCAGCAGATTAACATGCTGAAGTTAACTCTTAAAGACCTTGAGACCGCGCTGACCACGATAACAGCATTAAAAGACATTCCTGCAGGAAACGAGGTGCTTGTACCTGTAGGTTTCGGCTCGTTCGTCAATGCTACCCTTTCCACCCCTGATAAAGTCGTAATAGGGATTGGAGCCGGGGTGAGCGTCGAGAAGAAAACGGATGATGCAAAAGCCATACTTGAGAAAAGGAAAGATGAGCTTAATAAATATTATGAGCAGTTGAACAGCGCGTTCACAAAGCTTGCCACAGAGTTGCAGGGCATAGAGGGAATCCTGCAGAAGTATACTGCCCAGACCCAGCAGCCCATGAGCGCCGAATAAGACCCCGCATACGGGGGTTATCAGGAGATATGTTCGATAAGCTGAAAGAGAAGCTTGGCGGTTTTAAGAAGGTCCTTGGTGGCGCAATAGAGGAAAAAGAGAAGGAAGCCGTAAAGACCGTACCTGAAGCCGCTGTTAAGAAAGAAGCGACTGAGCCTGCAGTACCTTCCGAAGCTCGCGCCCCTGAAAAGGTCGGCGTGTTCGATAAGATAAAAGCAGCAGTCCTTGAGCAGGAGTTCATTATCGATGAGAAAAGCATCAGGGACCATCTGTGGGAGCTTGAGATGGCGCTTCTTGAAAGCGATGTTGCGCTGCCTGTGGCTGAGACGATAGTAGAGACCGTAAGGTCTGAGCTTGTGGGCAGCAGGCGGAAGATCGGCTCTGATACAGGCAGTATAGTTGAGGCAGCGCTCCGCAGGGCGATACTGAAAGTGATCGCGGTCGATTCCTTTGATTTTGATGAGTTCATCAAGAAATCCGGCAAACCTGTAAGTATTGTCTTCGTCGGAGTTAACGGCACAGGGAAGACAACGACGATAGCAAAAATGGCAGAGCGGCAGAAGGAGCAGGGCTATTCTGTGGTAATAGCTGCCGGGGATACCTTCCGCGCTGGAGCCATAGAGCAGATAGAGCGGCATGCCGACGCCCTTGGTATAAAGCTCGTAAAGCACCAGGAAGGGGCTGACCCTGCGGCTGTGATTTACGACGCGATACAGTTCGCAAAGTCAAAGCACAAGGATATCGTGCTTGCAGATACAGCAGGCAGGATGCATACCAACATCAACCTCATGGACCAGTTAAAGAAAATATGCAGGGTGAACAAACCCGACCTTATTATTTTTGTTGACGAGGCTGTGGCAGGGAACGATGCTGTGGAGCGCGCCAAGCTGTTCAACAGTGCTGTATCCTTTAACGGCAGCATACTCACCAAACAGGATGCAGATGCAAAAGGCGGAGCAGCAATATCGATAGCGTATACAACTGGCAAGCCCATACTGTTCCTGGGAATTGGTCAGAGCTATAAGGATTTGATAAAGTTCGACCCGCAGTGGCTGCTTGACAGGTTATTTGAATGACCTCGTACATATATAAGCCGTTCCATAAGTTTCGTACAAAAACGAACAGTATTTATATTACTACGGCTATTTAGAAATCATGGGTCATGTTCGGAATACTATGATTTTCTCTACGGAGAGCGGCATAGTGGCTCTGGATAGCCCTGTTAAGCTGAAAATACTTGAGCTCCTGAGGAACGGAGCAACGTCTTTTGACGAACTCGTTGAGCAGTCCGATAAAGCCAAATCCACGATATCGGTACATCTGGATGACCTTCAGGAGTTAAACCTGATACAGGAAAAAACGTTCCCTAACGATAAGCGTAAGAAATATTTTGTGATGAACTCCATATGCCTTGCTTACTCAGAGCCGCCCCTGCGGAGGCAGTACAGCGAGCATTTAAATAACTTTGCCTTTCCTGAGGCGGACGGTGAAGCTTTTATGACGCACCTTTTCCATACGGTCAGGTTCGGCATGGAGGCATACGGCTTTGATCCGAGACCCATCATGAAACGGCTGGGGAACGATGTGGGAGTAAAGATCGGGCAGAAATTCAGGGCTGATGATTATGATGGGGTTTTGAACGAACTCTCTTCTTTCTGGAAAGAAAATAAACTCGGGAACATGAGGATAATCCAGAGCGGCGACCCTGCGATCCTTATTAATAACTGCTATCACTGCGGCAAGATGCCGAACGTGGGGAAAACGCTGTGCTCCATGGACGAGGGGATTATCGAGGGAGTATTCGCAAGCAGGCTAAACATGCGCTGCTCTGTGAAGGAGACCGAGTGCTATGGGACAGGGCATAACCACTGCAAGTTCGTGGTGGAAAAGGGCGGAAAACCGAAAAAGTAAGCTGTATAGACCGCCCCGACTGGTATGCCTGCGGCTGCCTCTAAACATTTTTCAGTATATAATCAAGTGCGTCCTTCAGATCGCTTATAATTCCTACCACGTAGCCGGGAATGCTGAATATAACCGGCTGTGCACGGTCCCACCACAGCGGGACAGACAAGCCTCCCAGCATGATGAACAGCAGCAGGAAGATTACTATTATCTGGCTTAGTTTCATAATTATAATACTCATAATTAAGGTTATTAAACTTAGCGATAGTTTCCAACAGTTTAGAACAGTTCTGGATAGTTTGGAATAGTTCAGGAGGATTTTATATTTACTGAATATATAACAAACATTACAATTGATTCGTGAAAATCCTGATTATCACCTCCGTGTTCTCTGTGCCTCAGTGGCTTCAGAAAGAATTTGCACTGAGGCACAGAGGCGCAGAGACTATCGCGATGAGCACATCAAAAGCTAACCTCTTATCTCCAATTTCCGTATTCTATTCTATAAATTTTCTAAGTCTTTCTGCAAATACTGTAACTTCAGGTCGTATACATCGCATTGATCTTCACGTAATCATAAGTCAGGTCGCAGCCCCACGCTGTCGCCTCGTGATCCCCAAGACCGATGTCCACCTCAATAACTATCTCGCCTCCCGCCATGATGCCTTTTAGCGCCTCAAGCTTCCCCTCCACTATCCTGCCGGAATCGACAAGCGTGACCTCCTCGTTATCGTTCGAGAATTTCAGGGATATCCTGTCCTGATCTACCTCTGCGCCTGAGTACCCTGCGGCTGCCACTACCCTACCCCAGTTCGGGTCTTTCCCGTATATCGCGGTCTTAACAAGTGGAGACCGCACTATTGCCTTGGCTGCAAGCCTTGCATCGTTCTCTGTGAGCGCGCCTTTTACCCTGGCTTCTATCAGTCTTGTTGCGCCCTCGCCGTCTTTTGCTATCATCCTTGCAAGGCTGATGCACACTGAATCAAGTCCTTCCTGGAACTCCTCTTCGCCGCAGTCCCGGTAGCCTGTGGCTGTGAGCAGCGCCATGTCGTTGGTGCTTGTATCCCCGTCCACCACCACCATGTTGAAGCTCTTATCCACCGCCCTCCTGAGACAGATATCAAGGATTTTCTTCGGTATCTTCGCATCCGTATACAGGAACGCAAGCATCGTACCCATTTTCGGCTCTATCATCCCCGAACCTTTCGCGATCCCGGCGACGCGAACGCCATTATCAAGTTCTACAGCCACCTCTTTCATCGCCGTATCAGTTGTCATTATGGCGTGGGCGCAGGCTCTGCCTGCTTCTTCCGTATCTGAGAGGCGGCTGAACACCTCATCAAGCTGACCTGCTACCACCGCTTTATCAAGGTACCTTCCGATAACACCCGTGGAAGCGACGCCTATTTCTTCCGGCTTGCATCCGAGCCTCTCTGCCAGTATCCCTGCCATCCACTGTGCATCAAGTATGCCCCTTTCGCCAGTGAAAGCGTTGGCGCACCCGCTGTTGGCTATGACAGCCTTAAGCTCATTTTTCTTGAGCGCCTGCCGGGTAATGATAAGCGGGGCTGCTATCACCCTGTTACGCGTGAAAACGCCTGCCGAAGCCGGACCGGGGGTATCCGCTACCATGATGGCAAGACCGTTCTTTCCCTGCTTTATCCCGCCTGCCCTCACTCCCCTCACCGCGCAGATGCCGCCCTCGATACGCTTCATGATCTCATTCCGCTGAAGTTATACCGCGTATTATATCGCTTCTTGCGACGATTCCCACCAGCTTCCCGTTCTCTATTACCGGCAGCCGGTTAACCTTATGCCTGACCATCTCCTCCGATGCTTCCTCCAGGCTGTTCTCGGGCGATATCGAGTGGACGGTTTTTTTCATGATACTCCTGACAGGCTTTAGCTTTGCCTCTTCAAGAACCAGTTTGAATTCTTCAAATCTCGCCAGGCTTCTTAGAGGGACCTCAATCACTTCCAGAGGGCTTGGGAGCCACAACTCCCCTTTGAACTCAGGTATTTTGAACAGCTTGAGCAGGTCGGTCTCGGAAACAACACCTACAACTTTTCCATTCTCAACTACAGGCATGCCGCTTATGTGGTGCTCTTTGAATAGCGTTGAGAGATAACCCACCGGGTCATCCGGCTTGCATGTAATTACGTCCTTATTCATTACGTCCTTTACTTTCATATCTTAACCTCACGGGGCAAAACCCGGCATCCAGAGACCCGTTTTCTCATCAAGCCCGAACATCAGGTTCATGTTCTGGATAGCCTGACCGGATGCGCCTTTTACAAGATTGTCAATAGCTGATATTATAACTATCCTGTTGCTGCCTTTTTCGACCTCAAAACCTATATCGCAGAAATTGGAGCCGCGCACGCTGTACAGCATGGGTATCCCTTTGACCAGTCTGATAAATGGTTTGTCCCCGTAGAAATTACCGTATATCTCACCGATTTCTTCTTCGCTCAGTTCCTCTTTAACAAATATATGTGCCGTAGTCAGAATCCCGCGCACGCTCGGAATGACGTGGGGTGTGAAGCTTATCTTTTTCAGATCCGGGTCAAGCCGCGAAAGCTCTTGCGCGATCTCGGCGCGGTGGCGGTGGGACGTAAGTTTGTAAGCCTGTATGTTCTCAGCCATATTTGGATAATGCGAAACCCCGGTCGGCTCTGCGCCCGCGCCTGAGATGCCGCTTTTAGAATCAAAAACAGCAAGCTCGATAAGTCCTGCCGAAGCCAGCGGCGCAGCAGCCAGCGAGGCTCCCGTGGGATAGCAGCCCGGGTTTGCAACGAATGACTGCTCCCTTACTTCGGGATGCAGCTCAGGAATTCCGTATACCGCTTCCCTCGGGTCCGTGTGCTTTATTTTATAAACTTTCTCGAAAACCTCTGTCCTCAGGCGGTAGTCTGCGCTGAAGTCTATGATCTTCACGCCTGCATCAAGGAGAGATGGCACGACCTGCATCGCAGTGCCGTGGGGTACGGCTGTGAAAACGACATCAGAGCGCGAGGCGACTTCTTCTGCGCTCAGGTCTTCGAAACTTAAATCGTATATCCTGCGAAGATGGGTATGGGTATCGCCGACCTGCTGCCCTTTCCTGCTGCGCGAAGTGACTGCGACCACATGCGCTTCAGGGTGCCCTGCAAGCAGGCGCATCAGCTCTCCGCCGGTATATCCTGAACCTCCGATGATTCCAATGTCCATGCTCTCCCTACATGTGCGGATTTATTATGATACTTTCGTTTCCAGTGAGTTCATTGCATTCTCTGGTGATATTGTCCCTGAAATCCGCTTTAGAAAAGAAAAGGTGCGCTGGGCAGCCACAGTCCGTGCACCCGAACCCTTCGATTCCTTCTGAGAATTGTCCCAGCACTCTTGCCACTTTGCATTCAAGCGCTTCTTCTGTCGGCATAAGTATAGCACAAGCCACCTCAGAGCGGGGCAGCAGATGATCGATATGCCATTTCCTTGTACGATTTATGCCTGAAGCAACATTGAAATGCCGTGTTACGCGCTTGAACCCTCCTGCCCCAAGGGCTGAACCGACGTAAGCATAGAACCCTTTCTTAAGGTGAAGTTCCCCAAAGCTACCTGTATGAATGTTTGTATCATTATCCAGCCTCAGGATTAAAACGTAGACTCCCTTCATGTTTGATTGATCTTGTATATCCTTACTGCGTTCTCCTTTTCAATATTCTTTAGAACCTCAGGGGGTAGCTGTTTTAGAAACGTCCTGTGGTCTTTGATACGGTTGAATTCATCCTCTTTCTCACCGGGTTTGATATCGCTTCCTACCATAAATCGGTCAGGGAAATCCCGGAACAGTGTCATCCATTCAGGCATGATCTTATCATTCTCATCAAGTATCCTGACCGCTATTCTCTCAGCAGTTTTAGGCTTCCTTATCTTGACGGCTGAGTACAGGTTGGGATGTTTCTCCATCATCTGTCTCATCAACTGCGGTGTGGTTTTACCGGTATTGGATCTGCCTGCGTGCTCCCAGATTATTTTCGTGTTCTTATTGTGGTCCAGGAGTTTCTCAAGACCTGCCACGGACTCGTCCTCAGATTCCATGTGTATGTCAATGGGCACGTCATATTTTGCCGCGATATCGCTCATAATGAGCATCCACGGATGGTCGCCCGGGACTGTTATCTCAGTTCCGTCCTCGGCGGCGTAATGCCGCAGCGCCACCTCCCCGAAACCTCCGTATTTTCGTGATTTCATCGCCTCGTCGAGCAGTGAAGAGAATTTTTCCTCATCTGCTTTAGTATAATTTCCTTTAGCTGCGACAGAGTATAACATGAAGAGAGCCTCGCCGCCGTATAACGCGATGAACCTGTCTGGATATTTTTCTGCCGCATCCGGGATTCCGAATTCAGACTGGGGTTTCCCGTTGTAGATATCGGTTGGCGATTCCATTATGACCATTCTGTCTATGCCTTCTTTATCCATGTTCTGGATTATCTGGTCAATAGGCATACCATTTGGTGTTATATGGGTATGAACGTCGATATATCTGCCCTCGAATTTGATCGTAGGTGTCGTAATGGCTGGTGATGCTGTTGGCTGTTGAGCATTCAGAGCTGGACTTACGCATCCTGCGATTAAACTTACAAACGAGATTGATAACAAAACAATTGCATGGTTTTTTTGCATCTCATACACCTTTTATCCAGATGGATATCTGATGATTGTAACAACACTTCAATATTTAATAATGTTATGGGAATGCAATCGTGCAAACTACAGACCCCGACAGTACAGGTTTTACTAATTATGCCTGTGCGGTTTGTTTGAATGTACCAATTTCGCTGCTGTGCTTTGCGCTTTTTGCGAACCTTGCGGAGCCCCGGTTAAATCAGTTCAAGGTCTTAGCAAATCAAAATCCTATGTAATAACCAGATTATACACTTCTGGAATAAACTGAAACTCTCCATTTCTCAGCTTTCTGATTATCTCTTGATGCCCATGTTTTGCTTCTTCCTCTGTATAGTAATGTTGAATAAAACCCGCTTTCAGCCTGGAATGAAGTTCAATTCCTCCGTTAATCTGTGTCGCATATCTGAATGGTCCGTGTGTTCTTGATAACTCATTAGTAAATACGGAAAGCTCGATTTTTCCGAACTCTATAGTTCTGAGGGGGACCTTTGAGGAAAGATGCAGTCCTGATTTTGCAATTTGCTGATACATATTTTTACTTAATTTTCTGTAGTAACTTATAAAACCACGGCGAGCGGGGTGAAAGTATTCGCATGTTCCATCACAAAATCACAAATTGAACACCAAAGCTTTATGTAATAAGCGTCATCTGTAACGCTGTTCTGCGGAGGTAGCCCAGCCCGGTCAAAGGCGCAGGATTTAGAGTCCTGTCTCGCAGGAGTTCGTGGGTTCAAATCCCATCCTCCGCATTATAAAACCAAAACATTTAAAACATATAAGAACCCTATTTAACACAGGTGATACTATCCAATGAACGACAAAGAGACGAAGGTACCCATTTATATTGCAATCATAGTAGCTCTTATTCTTGTTGGTGCTGCTGGCTACTATGTTCTTGGGAAACCATCCCCGACAGCTAAGCCCGATGATGTGAAAAAAACCCCTATCCCAGCCCAGAAAGAGACGCCCGCAGCCACGGCGGCTACAACATCATCAGCAGCTTTGACCCCTGGTGCGGCGCAGGTGAAAGCGGTTGAAACGATAAAATGCGAACTATGCCACAAAGACCCTGACCCCAAAGATCTGGCCCCTCATGTCAATGGTGGAAAACTCTGTATGAACTGCCATGGCAGCCAGGTTCACAATATTCATATCGGGTCGGGTACAGTCAATCTTAACTGCGATACATGCCACGGATTCCCGCCGAAGATCCCCACTGTGGAGAAAGGAGAAGGTCCGGGTCATTATTCAGTTTGCGAACAGTGCCATGCACCGCCGCCTGACAACACTAAACCCAGCAATGGCAATCTGATATTGATACATCTGTCAAGAGGCAAATACTGTACGAACTGCCATGGTACTGATATCGGTGAAATCCATAAGTTAGCGCTTGCGAACACAAGTAAGAAATAAAAGGGTTTTCCCTTTTATTTTCCTTTTTATTTTTATCGTCATGGACGAAAGACTTGACCCCCTTTGAAAAATTCGTAGGTGTATGCAAAAGGATCGAGGGGATATCAGGTTCTCTTGAGATCACATCTATTGTTGCTCAATTTTTTAGGGAAGTTGATGATGCCGAGCTTGGTATTGCAACTTATTTCATCATGGGAAAGGTGTTCCCGGTCTGGGCTGAGCTTGAGCTCGGGATAGGTCCCAACCTTCTTTATTCGGCAATATCAAAAACATCCTCACTCCCCGTCAGACGCGTAGAAGAACTGGTCAAAGAGACAGGAGATGTGGGTTATGCAGCCGAAAAAGCGATCGCATCAGGTAAAAGCCATCTGAATTTCTTCTCTGCGGAGGAGCTTTCGATCCGCGATGTGTACGCGAGATTTGAGAAGATCGCAAGACTAACAGGCAAGGGCTCCCAGGATGCAAAAATAAAGAACCTTCAGTACCTCTTCAGCGCTGCAAAGCCTGAGGAGACCGTGTACATCGCCCGCCTGGCGGTCGAGGAAATGCGTATAGGAGTGGGAGAAGGAATAGTAAGGGATGCCATCGCTGACGCTTTTAACGTGCCCTCCGACCTTGTCGAACGCGGATACATGCTTACGAACGACTTCGGCATTGTCGCATCGACTGCGAAAAAAGACGGGACGCCAGGTCTTGAGAAGCTCGGCACCGTGCTTGGGAGACCGCTTAAGATGATGCTGGCGCAGGTCGCAGAGGGCATCGGAGAGGCTATAGAAGAGATGGGCACAGTCGCAGTCGAGTGGAAATTCGACGGTGCGCGTGTCCAGATACACAGGGACGGCGACCACATCATAATCTATTCTCGCAGGCTTGAGAGTGTAACCCCTTCGCTGCCAGATATTGTAAGATCCATAAAATCAAATGTTAAAGCAAATGCTATTATTCTCGACGGGGAGGTCGTGGCTCTTGGTAAAGACAAAAGACCGATGGCATTCCAGGAGATACTCAGGCGCTTCAGGCGAAAGTACGATGTCTCTGCTACAGCCCTTGAGATCCCTCTGTACCTTAACCTTTTTGATATCCTGTACCTGGATGGCAAAAGCCTCATCGATATGCCGCTGGCTGAGCGCCGGAAATTACTTGAGGAAGTATGTGACAGCGGCATAGTGGCAAAGCAGACAGTTACGGGCGAAGCCGGGGTTGTGGAAGCCATCTATAAAGATGCGCTTGCTGCGGGGCATGAAGGTGTCATGTTAAAAAATCCTGTCTCACTCTACATGCCCGGAAAGAGGGGAAAAAACTGGCTGAAGCTAAAACCCATAATGGAAACGCTTGATCTTGTAGTAATAGGAGGAGAATGGGGAGAAGGAAGAAGAGCGAACCTTATCGGTTCCTATTTACTTGCATGCCGCGATCCTGATTCTGAAAAGCTTCTCACCATCGGCAGGGTAGCTACAGGTATAACTGATGAACAGCTTGGCGAGCTGACCGGTTTGTTCGGAGAACTTATAATCTCAGAAAGCGGTATCCACGTTGATTTTGAGCCTAAGGTAGTCTTTGAAGTGGCTTTTGAGGAAATACAGAAAAGCCCGAACTATGATTCCGGGTACGCCCTGCGTTTTCCCAGGCTCGTCAACGTGAGAAGCGACAAATCGGTAGAGGATGCAGATTCCATCGAAAAGGTCGAACAGCTTTATATCAGACAGAAAGGGAAGGAAAACTTTAAACCTGAATAAGTACTTCTTAATAAAATACGCAGTATCTACGGACGTGATATGCACTAAATGTGGAAAATTGAGGATGCTATTGACCTGTACGGAATAGAGCGATGGGGCAATGGATATTTCACTTTTAATAAAAACGGAAATTTATGCATCAGACCTACGAAGAAAGATGCACAGACCATCGATCTAAAAAACGTCATCGACCAGATCAGTACCAAGAAGATAAAATTCCCGATACTGTTCAGGTTCCCGCAGGTACTTGAGGGACAGATAAAGGAATTGAACGCCGCGTTTTCAAATTCCATCTCCGAATTTATGTATAACAACACCTACCAGGGCGCCTTCCCGATGAAGGTGAACCAGAGAAGGGAAGTGATAGAGGAGATAGTTAAGACGGGCAAAAAATACAATCTTGGTCTGGAGGTCGGGACAAAAGCAGAGTTACTGGCTGCGCTCTCCTTTGAGCTTGGCTCTGAGTCGCTGCTAATATGCAACGGCTTCAAGGATGACGAATACCTCAGCCTTGCATTGAACGCCGTGAAGCTGAAGAACAAGGTCATTATCGTCATCGACGAGTACAGCGAAACTACGCGGCTGCTTGAGATCTCAAGAAAAATGGGGATAAAGCCGCTTATCGGCATCAGGGCTAAACTGTACTCCAAAGGCAGCGGGAAGTGGGCTGAATCAGGCGGAGAGTCCTCAAAATTCGGTCTCACGACTGCTGAGATGCTGGATTGCATCAGGACGATCGTCGAGTACGAGATGCTCGAGCAACTGCAGATGCTGCACTTTCACATAGGTTCGCAGATAACTGAGATCCGAAGGATACAGAAAGCAGTCAAAGAGGCTGCAAGGGTATACGCCAAGATAAAAAAGATGCATGTGAACATCAAGTACTTCAATATCGGTGGCGGTCTCGGTATAGATTACGACGGCAGCAAGACCTCTTCGGATGCCAGTGCAAATTATACGATGCAGGAGTATGCGAACAACGTGGTGTACTCTCTCAAGGAGGTATGCGACGAAGAGGGCGTCCCGCATCCCATAATCCTGTCAGAGAGCGGCAGGGCGATCAGCGCGTACCATTCGCTCCTGGTGATAAACATCAAAGGGAATAAGAACGGCAACCATAATAAGCAGGTTGAACTTCGCGGGGATGAGCCGCATATAATAAAAGAACTGTATGATGGGACAAAAGAAATAAACATTAAAAATTATATAGAGTATTACCATGATGCGCTCCAGCACCGCGAGGAACTGCTCTCGTTATTTAATCTTGGCGAGATAGAGCTTGAGGATAAGTCCAAGGGGGAGATCCTCTTCATGCAGCTATGCGAGAAAGCTGCAGGGTTTGCCAGGGAGACGGAGAACAAATCAGATGATTTTGATGATCTCAATAAACTGCTGTCAAAAAAATATATCGGGAATTTCTCTACGTTCCAGTCCATCCCGGATTTCTGGGCGATAAAGCAACTGTTCCCTGTCGTGCCTGTTAGCAGAGCCACGGAGAAGCCGACGCAGTACGGGACTATCGTGGATATCACATGCGACTCGGACGGTGAAATAGACAAGTTCGTCGATCTGAAGGATGTCAAGGAGATCCTTGAACTGCATGAGCTGAACAACGGCGGTTACTATCTTGCTATCCTCCTGCTCGGCGCATACCAGGATACCATAGGTGATTATCATAACCTGTTCGGCGCTGCCAACGAGGCGCACATCATAGTGGACGACAGCGGGGAATGGCATATCATGCAGATTGTCCCCGGGGACAAGAACAGCGATGTCCTGGGCTACGTAAAATATAATTCCAATACCCTGCTGTCGATGTTCGAGTCTGAGATCATGCAGGCACAGAGGAATAATAAGCTGACAAAGCAGGAAGCTGACGAGATCCTGAGCAATTATAAGTATGCAATGAGCCAGTACACGTACCTGAACCTGTAAGCAGAGAACTTTCTAGTTTTTTAAAAGATTTAAAAGAGTAATATGCTGACACTTGGAATCGTAAACACATACGACAGGATAAAGATCCATGAAGCGCATTACCGCAGCATTGCAAGGGCTGCGCCCATCGCATACGCTTTCGGGTTCAACCTCGCACTTTTCGATTACCCGTTCAAGATGAACGCAGAAGAGCTTGTGGGTTTTGTGAAGGACAAGACCACTATCGGAAGCTCAGGCAAGTATCTTGAGGAGCTGTTCAGGGCCGGGAAGTTCTTCGTGTTCGACCTGCCTGATAAGGGGTTCCAGCCCCAGTTCGGGTCGCCTGTCGTGACAACATCCCATCCTGCAAGGGAGAAGCATGTTCGTGTCGAAGCGCTGGCTGAATTGATCTGCAAAAAGAAATCTTTCCTTTTCCTCATCGGGCTGGGGCACAAAGGACTCCCGCAGGAGTTGTTTGACATGGCGGAATATCACCTTGATATAACCTCAAAAGGCGTTTCGCTTGAGACCTGCACGGCGATCGGGGCCGTGCCTGCGATTGTTGCGGGATGCGTGGGGCAGGCAAAGACGCATAAGCAGTTATAGTAACTAACCGTAAATTTTAGCCAATACGGGAAGTTCAAACATCCGGCAGTCTTCTGAAAC
>JAPMTX010000082.1 GCA_026552855.1 Candidatus Methanoperedens sp.
ACGACTTTGCCAGTAATGCCCGTAGTGGCTGCGATCTGGGAGATTTCCGCACCTGACAGGGGTACCAATAGTAAGAAGATTACTACAGGGACGTTAATATATAATAATTTATTTTTTTTCATACGTGTTAACATGTATTGGGTGGAACAGCAAAAATATATAATCTGGAACCTCTATTCCAAAAAATGGAACGGCTCTAAAAAAATCCTGTTCAGGGGTTACTGATATGTTTTACTATCCGAGGTAATCCGCCTGTATCCTCACTATCTCGCTACTGTCCTTTGCCTCAGAGTACCTCTCCAGTGGCTCGCGGTTCAGTTCCAGGAAAGTACCTCCCCACTTGAACTTGTTCAGGATGAGCGCAGCCTGCTCCTTCTCTCCCAGTATGTAGAGCGCAGCCGCAAACGCCTCGACAGTGCTGAGCTTGAAAGGTTTGCCGAAGTTCACAGAGTTGGCTGCGAGCAGGAATGGCAGGGCGCGGTGCCTGAGCCTGAGCCTCTGCAGGACCGGGAACACGCGCTCCACTTCCTCCCAGGAGCAATCGAGGACAACTAAACCCTTGCTGGCATCATCCGCAGGAGAGAGCGCCTGCTCTGCAAAGGGATCAAGAAGCAGGGAGCCGACAGGAAGCGTTCTTGGATTCTCATGGTGAACGGCGAGCCTGAACCTTGCAAGCTTCTTCCCCGAGCACTTCTTTGGATCGCACTGCCTAGCGTGGTAGAGGTGGAGGGGTATCATATGCTTTAATTTGCCTGTGACCACATATTGGTTCTGGAATGTAACGTTAATCCGATAAGAAACCGTTCTGGAGAAAATAATGAGCAAACTTTTTATAGACGATAAAGCCATCGAATTCATTAAAAAAGCCCTTGCAGAAGAGAACAAACCTGCTGCGCGTCTATTTGTAAGCGGCGGCGGATGCTGCAAACAATTTGAGATAACACCTGTAGGAAAAGCGCTTGCAGGCGATGTTACATTCAGGCAGGGCGGAGTAACGGTGCATATTGAGAAAGAACTGGCAGACGTTGCGCAGAGCATAAGTATCAGATCGGATGAAAAGAGAGGATTGCTCATAGAATTCGAATAAGAACGGAAATATTTAAATAAAATTAATTCGTAATATACCGAACAAAGGAGAAAAAGGATGATAGGTATCTCAAAACTTTACTGCGGGACTGTTGAGCCCTCGGATGCGCTCAGGTACGGACGCGAATCAGGGAAACTCCCGTCGCATTTATTGCAATTCTCAAAGGACAAAAAACCCGTTGTTGTCTGGAACATGGGCAGGCGCTGCAACCTGCGCTGCATCCACTGCTATGCCCAGTCAAAGGATATCGAATATAAGAACGAATTAACTACAAAGCAGGGAAAAGAGCTTATCGACGACCTGGCAAAGTTCGGCGCGCCAGTCATACTTTTCTCAGGAGGCGAGCCGCTCATGCGACCCGACCTGCCGGAGCTGGCGCAGTACGCAAGATCAAAAGGTATGCGCGCCGTCATCTCCACTAACGGCACGCTGATAGATAAAAAAATGGCGAAGATCCTGAAAGAGATAGGGCTCTCCTACGTCGGCGTATCTCTTGACGGCATGAGAGAGACAAACGATAAGTTCAGGGGCGTTCCCGGGGCGTTCGATGCTGCACTTCAGGGCATGCGCAACTGCCTTGCGGAAGGTATCAAGGTGGGGCTTCGCTTCACCATAAATAAGAAGAACGTGAAGGACATCCCTGCCATATTTGACCTGCTTGAGAAAGAGAAGATACCGCGCGTCTGCTTCTACCATCTTGTTTATGCTGGACGCGGCTCAAAACTTGTAAAAGAAGACCTCTCCCACGAGGAGAGCAGGAAGACGCTTGACCTGATCATGGACAGGACAAAGGCGGTGCACGAGCGCGGCTTCCCGATGGAGGTACTGACTGTGGACAACCACTGCGACGGACCATATGTATATTTCCGCCTCCTGAAAGAAGACCCGAAGCGTGCTTCTGACGTGTACGAACTCCTGCAGATGAACCAGGGCAACTCCTCAGGCATCGGCATTGCATGCGTCTCGTGGGACGGCTCAATCCATGCAGACCAGTTCTGGCGGCACTACTCGTTCGGCAGTGTGAGGGAGAGGAAGTTCAGCGAGATATGGACTGATACGACCAATGAGCTTATGGCGGGTCTTAAGAACAGGAAGCCTCTCATAAAAGCCAGCGCGGACAGGTGCGCGCGGTGCAAGTGGTTCGATATCTGCAACGGCAATTTCCGCGTGCGAGCGGAGGCGATACACGGCAACGTATGGGCAGATGACCCGGCGTGCTACCTGACGAAAGAGGAAATTGGCTACAACGAAATGAAATAGCTTCAGGAATTCTCAAGCAGTGTAAGCGAGCGAATCCATTCCCCTTTTGGTTCCCTCGTAGTTCCCACGACAAGCCTTTTCATGTTTCCCACAGCCTCGACCATACCCCTGGCTTCGATCCTCTCACCCGGCACCGCCTGCCCGGCATAGGTATGGGTATAGGATAGCACGTAGCTTATCTCAGGATGGTCGATTTTATATATCGCGGGGCTGTCGAACGAGAAATCGGCGTTTGTCACCGTTGCTTCGATTGTCTTTACCTCAATATCGACGCCTCTTATGCATGGTTCAATGTCCTCCCAGTCCCTCACGTATAAGAGATCAAAGTACACGCCGTCCACCATACCCCTGTTCCCTTTTCTCAATTCGTGCGTAAGGAATTCATCAAATGAGATCTCAGGCTTGCGTTTTTTATAGATATCCTTCCACATCCCATCGCTTATCTCTGTTATGGCGGTTCTTTCTTTTTTCGCCTGTGCGATAATATCCCGCGCTGCGAACCAGGCGCTGCCGTAGACGATAAAATCAATATCAGACGATTCGTTCTGCAATCCTGCAAGAAGAGAGCCCGTCACCCCCATCTTCGAAAGCGGTACACCTTTCTGGAGTACGCTTACGATAGTCCTGACCCTTTTGTGCTCTTTCGTTATAAAAGGAAGCCTCCTGTCAGGGGCAAGCACCTGTTTAACGCGTTCGGGGGGTACGATGTGAACATCTTTAACCCAGCCAGGGCGGGCGTTTTTCATGAAAACGAAGGCATCGTCGAAATCGAACTTGCGGTATTTTTTATGTGTACCTCGCGTACCTTGCGGGTCGGGCACGTACCTGAGGACTGACCTTATGCCCTCGTTGTGGCAATAATCCGCTACGGCGAATATCCAATCTTCATCCGTGACTATGAAATCGCGCAATCGTGTTCGCATCATTTACTCTACAGGACAAATTCATATAAATAATATGCTTTTATCACGCCTGATTTTAACTTATGCAAAGTTTTATGTATTGTAAAGCTATACAAATACGTGCAATCGAAGGCTGTTCAGGTAATGGCATTTACGGCAGTAAAAGGTTGTTACTATTTCTACAGTTCTTGTTTGCCAGATAAGTTAAGGATGTGTAATTTTGATGAGAGGAGATCAGGAAGGAAATGCTCCGGTAACAGTCGGAGAGACTTATGATGTAACGATAGACGACCTTGCGAAAAAGGGCGACGGCATTGCCAGAGTAAAAGGTTTTGTTATCTTTGTGCCCCAGACAAAAGCAGGCGACAGGGTCAAGATCAAGGTCAATAAGGTAATGCGGAAATTCGCGTTTGCTGAGAAAGTGGAATAAGTAATCTTCCGGATTATTTATTTTTAAATTGTTTTTGTGAGTAAGGATTTTTCCAGATAAAGCTTTTTATGGAAAAACACCTATTTTTAGCATTAGTAAAGGAAATAGTAAAAAGGGTACGATAAGATGCAACTCAAAGTTCAACCAATCCAGATCAGGGCTGGAAGATATAAAGTGGTGGTTAACACTGGTGATGCAAAAGAGCTCGGCATACTCGCAGGCGACCGCGTTCAACTGAGAGACCACAGCTATCTGACGGCTATAGTTGAAGTAGGGGATATGATCCCGCCAGGGAACGTCGGCGTATATCAGGAATGCTGCGAAAAGCTCGGGAAGGTATGTCCTTTAACGATAGACCTCGTCCCAACCTCAAGACCGGATTCAGTAGGTTTTATCAGGAAATTCATGGACCGCCAGAAGCTTACGCAGGAAGAGATATACCATATCATACAGGACATGGTCAGGGATAACCTCACGGAGATAGAGATGTCTGCATTTGTCACAAGTTCGTACATCAATGGGATGACCCCGGACGAAGTCGAATGGCTCACCAGGGCTATGATCGACACGGGCGAGAAGATCGAGTTCGATACCCACCCCATCATGGACAAACACAGCATAGGCGGTGTTCCGGGTAATAAGATATCGCTGCTCGTCGTGCCAATAGTTGCGGCGAATGGGCTTCTCATACCCAAGACAAGCTCAAGGGCTATAACAGGCGCCGCAGGCACTGCCGACCTGATGGAGGTACTTGCGCCCGTCGAGTTCACGGCAGAGGAAATAAAAGACATCACCGAAAGGGTGGGCGGGGTGATCACGTGGGGAGGAGCTACGAACATAGCTCCTGCGGATGATAAGCTGATACGAGCCGAATACCCTCTCTCCATCGACCCGCGCAGCCAGCTCCTTGCATCGATAATGGCAAAAAAAGGCGCTGTCGGGGCTGATAATGTCGTGATCGACATACCTACAGGCATAGGGACCAAAGTTCCCACGATGGAAGACGGTAAGAAACTTGCAAGGGAACTTATCGAATTAGGCGAGCGGCTGGGCATGAGAGTGGAATGCGCCATGACGTACGGTGCTTCTCCAGTAGGAAGGACGGTGGGTCCAGCCCTTGAGGTACGGGAGGCGCTCAAGGTGCTTGAGACGATGCAGGGTCCGAACAGCCTTATCGAGAAGAGCACAGGTCTGGCAGGGATCCTGCTTGAGATGGGAGGGGCTGCGGTCAAAGACCGCGGCAAGGAGCTTGCAATGGAAACGCTGCGCTCAGGCAAAGCCCTCAAAAAACTTAAAGAGATAATAGAAGCGCAGGGCGGGAACCCTGATGTAACGCATACGGACATCAAGCCAGGTGAGCACAAAGCTGAGCTTCCTGCGCCTGCTGACGGCTACGTCATAGAGTTCCACAACAAGCGCATAGTCGAGATAGCAAGATTAGCCGGCGCACCCACGGATCCGGGAGCAGGCGTCTGGATACACAAGAAAAAAGGCGAGATTGTCAAGAAAGGCGAGCCGCTCATCACCATCTTTGCCGAGAAGAGCTGGAAGCTTACAAGCGCCCTCAAGAGCGCAGAGACCGATTACCCGCTGATCGTTGAGGGCATGCTGCTTGAGCATATCAGGTCTATAAGGATAATATAGGGCTATTTCACAAAATCGTTCTCAAGCCTGAGCGAATAGAAGAATATCACATCGCCCTCAGGCACGTCCCTCCAGAGGTTCCTGTCAACGCAGCCCTCACCCAGTTCCCTGACAAGACCCTCATAGGTGACCGCGCCTATTTTATCGATGTTCACAGCGACGTTCTCGAAGTTACCGTTGCCGGCATTGCGTACCCTGTATATCCCTTTGTTAAAAAACTTCGAGGATATAAGTGTGGTCTTGCCGCTTTCCATCGCTTCTTTTATTTTAAGCTCATCAAGGTCAAGAAAGTTTCCGATCCTCTCGATTTCCAGTTTGAATTTCAGTGTTCCGGAGTTCAACCCTATCACCCATGAAGTATGTAATTGCGTGTATTTAATGTTTATTTATCAGAAAGCGGTATTTCGATCTCCATCAATTCCTGTGCTATCCTCACGTTCTCAAACACTTTTTTCGCATCCCGCAGAAGCGGTCCCGTATCCTCCGAGTACCTTGAACTGATGTGCGTCAGTACCAGTTGTCTCACTTTTGCTTCTTTTGCAAGGGAAGCTGCTTCTCCTGCTGTGGTGTGCTTTGTTTCAAGCGCCCACTCGCGAAGCTCGTCAGCCAGCGTCCCATCGTGGATGAGCAGGTCCGCTCCTGCGCTCTCTCTTGCAATGGGTTCGCACGGGCGCGTATCCCCGCTGTAGACTATCTTTCTCCCCCGGCGCCCCTGTCCTATGACCTCTGAGGGCGTAATCACCCTGCCATTCACGGTAACAGGCTCACCTCTCTGAAGCTTTGAGAACATGGGTCCTACAGGGACGCCAAGCTCGATAGCTCTCTCCCTGTTGAACCTGCCTGTACGCATTTTCTCCTCAAGTACGTAGCCGAGGCTGGGGACGCCGTGGTCTGTGGCGACAGCCTTTACGGAATAACCTTCTCTGTCGATGATGTCCCCGCCCTCCAGTTCGTGCGCCATTATCTGGAACCCGAGCTTGTAATAGCCAAGTTCGATGAGAAGCCTTACGAGCTGCTTTGTCCAGCGTGGACCGTATATGTCCAGCGGCTCTGTCCTGCCGTTGAACGACATGGTCTGTATCAGCCCAGGTATGCCGAGGAAATGGTCAGCGTGGAAGTGAGTGATGAAAATCGACGTGAGCTTCATCCCTGTTTTTGCGCGCATCATCTGCTGCTGCGTCCCCTCGCCGCAGTCAAACAGCATCATGTCCCCCTCGCGATTTATGAGCACAGCGGAGGGATTGCGGTTAGGAGTGGGGAGGGTACCGCCTGTTCCGAGAAATG